>NZ_JBEPCJ010000081.1:0-50121 GCF_040299565.1 Spirillospora sp. NPDC000708 | reverse complement strand
GGTCGGGGGACCCGTTTTCGCACCCGCAAGGGCTAAAACCCGCGGGGGGCCCGGGCGGCCCCCCGGCTCTTTCGCGTGCGCCTTTTCCGGCGTTCGGGAATTCCCCGGTCAGGACATCCCGTCGACCCGGACGACCCGTTCCCGGATCAGCCAGGAACCGCCGTCGGGGACCAGCACGTCCTCGCAGGTGGTGCTCGCGTGCAGGACGGTCCCCTTCTCCCGGCTCGACTGGAACACCAGCGCGTAGCTGCGCACCCGGACGTTCCCGTCCTCCGGGACGATGTGGCTCATGCCGAGCCAGTGGCGCCGGACGATGCCCGCCTCGGCGAGCTTGTCGGCGACGGCCCGGGACGCCGACCGGATCGCGTCGCGGCCGCGGACGGGCTCGGGGTGGCCCTGGGCGTCGAAGACGCCGTCGGGGGTGAAGGCCTCCGCCCACTCCTCGACCTCTCCGGCGTCGAGGAGCTGCATGTGCCAGGCGTAGAAGGCGTCGATGTCGGCCCGCAGCTCGGCGGGCGCGATGGTGGTCGGCACTGGTGCGTCCCTTCGGTGAGTGGGTTGTCCGGTCAGTGGACGGGCTGCGCGGACGGCAGCCCGGCGTTGCGGGGGGCCCGGGGCCTCGGCACGGCCGCCGCGGCCCGGGCGGGGCCGGCGTCCGCGGCCGCCGTGCAGGCGAGCGGCGTCCGGGGCTGCTCGCCTTGCAGGACGGCGGCGTGCACCTCGCTGAGCTCGGGCGACGGGCTGAGCCCCAGGTCCTCGGCGAGGATGTGGCGGGCCGTGTGGAAGGCCTCCAGGGCGTCGTAGCGGCGGCCGGAACGTGCCAGCGCGCACACCAGGAGCGTGTGGTACCACTCGTCGTACGGTTTCAGCGCGACGAGCGACCGCAGCTCGCCGATGAGCTCGCGGTGCCGGCCGAGGCGCAGGTCGGCCTCGATGCGCAGGTTCAGCGCGTGGGCGCGGTGCTCGTCCAGCGCCGCCGCGTGGCCTTCCAGCACCCGGCCCAGCTCGACGTTCGCCATCGGGGGACCGGTCCACAGGTCGAGCGCGCGGCACAGCGGCTCCACCGCGTCGGCGGAGCGGCCGTCCTGGAGCAGCGCGCGGCCCTCGGCGAGCAGCCGGTCGAACCGGCTGAGGTCCAGTTGCTCGGGCGCGACCCGCAGCATGTAGCCGGGCGGGCGGGTGACGAGCACCTCCCTGCCCGGCGCCGGGCCGTCGCCGGCGGTCAGCCAGCGCCGGATCTGGTACACGTACGTCTGCGCGGTGCGCGCCGCGCTGCGCGGCGGGTCCTCACCCCACAGCTCCTCGATGATCGTGTCGAGCGGCACGACGCGGCCCGTGCGCACCAGCAGCAGCGCGAGCGTGTTCAGCACGCGCGGCGCGGTCGGTGCGAACGCCGATCCGCCGCCCGCGACCTCCAGCGGGCCGAGCAGCTTGAAGCGCAGCATCCGAGTTTCGACCTCCGTCGTTCTGTCGCGGTCCTTTCATGACATTCGCCGCTTTTTGCCGAGAAGGCGGCCGTTAAGCGCCCGATCGTCGTTCGGTGAGCCGGATGCTCCCGAACGCCCATCGCCGCGTACGCCTTCCGGCGCGCCCGGGGGTATCGAAAGGAGTACTCCGCGGTCCGCGCGAACGCGTTTCCTCCCGCCCGCCTTCGGTTATCAAGCGCGGCGTCAGAGAACGCCCCGTCGACCGAAGAGGAGTGATCCTCGGTGACGACCGATACGACGGTTGCCGAGAGGGGCACGTCAGAGCGGCTCGGGCTCGTCCTCGCCATCTGCTGCGCCGGGCAGTTCCTGGTGGTGCTGGACGCCTCGGTGATGAACGTCGCGCTTCCCTCCATCAGATCCGCCCTGCATTTCCGGACCGACTCGCTGCAATGGATCATCAACGCGTACACGATCGTGTTCGCGGGATTCCTGCTGCTCGGCGGGCGGCTCGCGGACATCTACGGGCGGCGCCGGGTCTTCCTCGGCGGCATCGCCGTCTTCACGCTCGCGAGCCTGGCCGGCGGCCTGGCCTGGAACCCGGCCTCGCTGCTGGCCGCGCGGGGCGTCCAGGGGCTCGGGGCCGCCGTCATGGCCCCGGCGACGCTGACCGTCCTCGGCACCACCTTCACCGACAAGGAGCGGCGCGCCCGGGCGTTCGGGCTCTGGGGCGCGGTCGCCGCGGGCGGCGGCGCGATCGGCGCGCTGGTCGGCGGCGCCATCACCGAATGGCTCTCCTGGCGCTGGATCCTGCTCGTCAACGTCCCCGTCGGCGTCCTGCTGACGGTCGGCGCGGCGTACGCGGTCACCGAGTCCCGCAAGGAGGACGACGACCGCCGGATGGACCTGCCCGGCGCCCTCGCCATCACGGCCGGGCTGATCCTGCTCGTGTACGGCATCGTCCGGTCCGAGAAGGAGGGCTGGGACTCGCCGCAGATCATCGTGAGCCTCGGCGTCGCGGTCGTCCTGCTGGCCCTGTTCGCGGTGAACGAGGTCCGCCGCAGGACGCACCCGCTGGTGCCGCTCGGCATCTTCCGCAACCGCTCCGTCACGGCGGCCAACCTGGTCGCGTTCACCAGCACCGCCGCCCTGTGGGGCACGTTCTTCCTGTTCACGCTGCTGCTCCAGCTCGTCCTCGGGTACAGCCCGCTGGAGACCGGGTTCGCGTACCTGCCGCTGTCCCTCGGCATCGTCGTGGCCGCGCGCGGCATCGCCCCGCTGGTGCCGAAGGTCGGCCCGCGGCCGCTGCTGGTCGCCGGGCTGCTGCTGTCCGCGGCCGGGCTGGCCTGGCTGTCGGGCGCCGGAGCGGGCGCCGGTTTCCTCGCCGACCTGTTCGGCCCGACGCTGGTCCTCGGCATCGGCCAGGGCCTGGTGTCGGCGTCCATGACCGTCGCGGGCACCTCCGAGGTCGGCTACCGCGAGCAGGGCCTGGTCTCCGGGCTGCTCAACACCAGCCGCCAGGTCGGCGGCGCGCTCGGCCTCGGCATCCTGGCGGTCGTCGCGGCCGCGCACACCTCCGACGTGGCGCACGGCGCGCACGCCACCGCGCGGGACCTCGCCGCGGGCTTCGACCGGGCCCTGCTGGTCTCCGCGCTGTTCCCGCTGATCGGCGCGGCCGCCGCCCTGGCCGTCCCGAAGGTCCGCCGCGACGAGGAGCAGGCCGCGCGCGGCTGAGCCCCCGGCGCGGGACCTGCCGGGGCACGGCCCTCGACAGCATCCCGACAGGACGTCGACGGACACGGGCGAGATTGGGGCCATGGATGCGAGCCAGCCCGCGACCGCGACCACGGTCCCTCCCGTCCGCAAGTCCGTCGACGTCCCCGTCCCGCCGGAGCGCGCCTTCGCGCACTTCACCGGGCGGCCCACCGAATGGTGGCCGGAGAGCCACGTGCTGGTCGCCGCGCGGGAGCGGGTGGTCTTCGAACCGCGCGCGGGCGGCCGCTGGTACGAGCGCTCCACCGACGGCTCCGAGCTCGACTGGGGCCGCGTGCTGGTCTGGGAGCCGCCGCACCGCCTCGTGCTGACGTGGCGCATCGACGGCGACTTCCGCCCCATCGACGACGACGAGCGGGCCAGCCGCGTCGAGGTGACCTTCACCCGGCGCGGGCCGGACGCGACCCGCGTGGAACTGGCCCATGTCGAGCTGGCCCGGCACGGCCGGGCCGCCGGGCGCATCCGCGCGGCCATCGACGGCCCGAGCCCCGGCGAGACGCTCGCGACGTTCGCCGCCACCCTCACTCCAGGAGGCGACCATGCCTGACCGCGAATGCCCGCACGACGCCCTCCCGCAGGAAGAGGAGCCGCGCGGCGCCCCCTTCCCCTGGCGGCGCCCCGGCCCGTTCGCCCCGCCCGACCGGCACCGCGAGTGCCGCGAGCGGCCGGGCCTCACCCGGGTCCCCCGCTCCGCGGGCGAGCCGACCTGGGTCGTCACCCGGTACGCGGAGGTCCGGGAGGCCCTGAACGACGAGCGGCTCGGCAACGACCGCGGCCATCCGGGCTTCCCCGCCCCGTTCCCGATCCCGAAGGACTTCACGCTCAACTCGTCCCTGCTCGGCATGGACCCGCCGCGGCACACCGAGTACCGCAAGCGGGTCGCCAAGGACTTCACCGTCCGGCGCGTCAAGCTGCTCCGCCCCCGCGTCGAGGAGATCGTGGACGGGCAGGTGGACGCGCTGCTGGACGCGGGACCCCCGGCCGACCTGCTCGCCGGCTTCGCGCTGCCCGTCACCATCTCGGTGATCATGGAGCTGCTCGGGATCCCGGCGAAGGACAAGGACTTCCTGCACGTCCGCACCCGGACGATGTTCGGCGGGACCGCCTCGGCCGCCGAGCGCAAGGAGGCGGTCAACCAGCTCGACGCCTACTTCCGCGACCTGGTCGCCGCCAAGTACGACGAGCCCGGGGACGACCTGGTCGCCAAGCTCACCGGCGCCTTCCCGCGCGAGGACGACTTCGACGAGCTGGTCCACCTCACCCGGCTGCTGTTCAACGGCGGCCACGAGAGCACCGCCAGCATGATCGCGCTCGGCACGCTGGCGCTGCTGCGCCACCCCGGCCAGCTCGACCTGCTGCGCGAGGACCCCGACCTCGCGCCGGCCGCCGTCGAGGAGCTGCTGCGCTACCTCAGCGTCACCGACCTCACCACGGCGCGGGTCGCGCGCACCGACCTGACGATCTCCGGCACCGAGGTGCGGGAGGGCGAGGGCGTCTTCCCGCTCACCGCCGCCGCCAACCGGGACCCCGAGGCGTTCGAGCGCCCCGACGAGCTCGACATCACCCGCGGGTCCCGCAAGCACCTGGCCTTCGGCCACGGCCGCCACCTGTGCCTCGGGTCCGAGCTGGCGCGGCTGGAGCTGGAGGTCGTCTTCCGCACGCTCTACCGCCGGCTGCCCGACCTGCGGCTCGCCGTCCCGTTCGAGGAGCTGTCCTTCAAGGACGGCGGGCTCGTGTACGGCGTCGAGGCGCTGCCCGTGACCTGGTGACCCGTCTGGAGTGATGACCGTGACCACGACCATGACCGACGAGCGCGCGGCCCTCGACGCGGCGGTGCGGGCCGCGGCCGCGCACGCGGACGAGGCCGACCGCACCGGCCGGCTGTCCGGCGAGGCGGTCGCCGCCGTGACCGCCACCGCGCTGCCCCGGCACTTCGTGCCCGCCCGCTGGGGCGGCGCCGAGTCCACGTTCCGCGAGCTCACCGAAGCGGTCGTCGAGCTCGGCGAGGCGTGCGCGTCGACCGCCTGGTGCGCCGCGATGTTCGCCTACACCGGTCGGTTCGCCGCCCACCTGCCGATCGACGGCCAGCGCGACCTGTGGGACGGCACGCCGGGCGCGCTGCTCGTCCCCGGCCTCGTGCCCGCCGGGTCCGCCGAGGAGACCGAGGGCGGCTTCCTGCTGCGCGGGCGCTGGCGCTACGTCAGCGGCGTCGAGTTCGCCGACTGGGCGCTCATCGCCGGGCCCGCGTCCGGCGGCGTCGAACCGCGCTTCTTCGCGGTGCCCCGCGCCGACTACACCTGCGAGCCGACCTGGGACGCCGTCGGGATGCGGGCCACCGGCAGCCACACCCTCGCGGTGGAGGAGGCGTTCGTGCCCGCGCACCGGACGGCGCTGTTCAAGGAGGTGATGGGCGGGCTGAACCACACCTCGCAGGCGCCGCAGCACAACGTCCCGCTCCCCGCCGTCGGCGGCCTGACCTGCATCTCCGCGCTGATCGGCGCGGCGCGCGGCGCCCTCGCGTCCGCGACCCGCACGGCCGCCGCCAAGCGGGCGGCGGCGCCGCCCTCGGGCGCGCCGCGCACCGGCGGCCCGCCGCCGGCCGGCGACGCGGCGTCCCTGGCCGTCGCGACCTCCGCCGCCCGGATCGAGGCGGCCGAGCTGCTGATCGACCAGGTGGTGTCCGCGCTGGACGCCGGAGAGGGCCGCCCGCGCGCGTTCGAGAACGCCAACCGCGCCTCCTACGCGGCGTCCCTGCTGGTGGAGGCGGTCAACGCGCTCATGAGGTCGGCGGGCACCGCCGCGCAGGACCGGAGCGACCCGCTGCAGCGGTGCTGGCGGGACGTCACCGTCGGCTGCTCGCACGCCGCGCTGCGCCCCGAGCGCGCCGCGCCCGGCTTCGTCGAGGCGCTCGCGGCGCGGACCTGACCCGCTCCCGGGGGCGCGACCGCCCCCGCGGGCGGAACCGACCGGAAAGGAGACGACGATGGAATACGGAGTGGCACTGCCCACCATGGTCCGCGGGGTCGAGGGCCGCGACCTGCCGGCCTGGGCGCACCGCGCCGAGGCCGCCGGGTTCGCCGACCTCGCGGTGCTCGACCGGCTGGTGTACGGCAACGACGAGCCGCTGGTCGTGCTGGCCGCGGCGGCGGCCGTGACCGAACGGATCAGGCTGACGACCGGGATCCTCATCGCCCCGTACCGGGGCAACACCGCGCTGGTCGCCAAGCAGGCCGCGTCCGTCCACCACCTGTCGGACGGCCGGCTCTCGCTCGGCGTCGCGGCGGGCGCGCGGCCGGACGACTACGCCGCGTCCGGCGCCGAGTTCGGCGACCGCGGCCGCCGCCTCGACGCGATGCTCGCCGAGATGCGCAAGATCTGGGCGGGCGGCGACATCGGCCCCGAGCCGCCCGGCGGCGACCCCGAGATCCTCGTCGGCGGCCGGGCCCCGGCCGCGCTGCGGCGCGCCGTCGCGCACGGCGACGGCTACTTCGCCGCCGCGGGGCCGCCGCGGACGTTCGCCGAACGGGCCGCCGAGGTCCGCCGGCGCTGGCAGGAGGCCGGACGACCCGGGAGCCCGCGCGTGGTCGCGCAGGCGTACTACGCCCTCGGCCCCGGCGCGGACGCCGCCGTCCGCGAGCACCTCGGCGACTACTACTCCTTCGCCGGGAGGCTCGCCGACATGATGATCAAGGGGGCGCCGACCACCCCGGAGCGGCTGCGCGAGACCGCCGGCGCCTTCGCCGAGGCCGGCTGCGACGAGCTCGTGCTGGTGCCCTGCGCGTCCGGGCCTGAGCAGCTGGACCTGCTGGCCGAGACGCTCGAGGAGGCCGCCTGATGTCCCGCAGAAGGACCGTCATCACCGGGATCGGCGTGGTCGCCCCCGGCGGGATCGGCACCGGCCCGTTCTGGGAGCTGGTCACCTCCGGCCGGACCGCGACCCGCCGGATCACCCAGTTCGACCCGTCCGAGCACCGCTGCCAGGTCGCCGCCGAGTGCGACTTCGACCCGGCGGCCGCCGGGCTCGCCCCGCAGGAGATCCGGCGCAACGACCGGTTCGTCCAGCTCGCCAAGGTGGCCGCGCGGGAGGCCATGGACGACAGCGGCCTCCGCGTGGACGGGGAACTCGCCGAGCGCACCGGCGTCGCGATGGGCAGCGCCGTCGCCGGGACCAAGAGCATGGAGGCCGAGTACGTCGTGCTCAGCGACGGCGGCGCGCACTGGAAGGTCGACCCGGCCTACGTCAGCCCGCACATGTACGACTACTTCCTGCCCAGCTCGGTCGCCGCGGAGGTCGCGCTGACCACGGGCGCGCGCGGGCCGGCCACGGTCGTCTCGACGGGCTGCACCTCCGGCATCGACGCGGTGGCGCACGCCGCCGAGGTGATCCGGGACGGGGCGGCCGACGTGGTCGTCACCGGCGGCAGCGACGCCCCGATCTCCCCGATCACCGTGACCTGCTTCGACGTGATCAAGGCGCAGTCGGTCTACAACGACGACCCGGAGCACGCCTGCCGCCCGTTCGACCGCACCCGCCGCGGGCTGATCCTCGGTGAGGGCTCGGCCGTGCTCGTGCTGGAGGAGTACGAGCACGCGCGGCGCCGCGGCGCGCGGATCTACGCCGAGCTCGCGGGCGCCGCGTCCCGCTGCAACGCCTACCACATGACCGGTCTCAAGCCGGACGGCCGCGAGATGGCGGAGGCGATCACCACCGCGCTGGCCGAGGCGCGGATGGACCCTGAGGACGTCGACTACGTGAACGCGCACGGCTCGGGCACCAAGCAGAACGACCGGCACGAGACCGCGGCGTTCAAGCGCGCGCTCGGCGAGCGCGCCCGCGGCGTGCCCGTCAGCGGCATCAAGGCGGCGGTCGGGCACTCGCTCGGCGCGATCGGGTCCATCGAGATCGCCGCGTGCGCGCTCGCGATGGAGCACGGCGTGGTGCCGCCCACCGCCAACCTGCGCGAGTCCGACCCCGAATGCGACCTGGACTACGTCCCGCTCGACGCGCGCGAGCACCGCGTGCGCGGGGCGCTGACCGTCGGCAGCGGGTTCGGCGGGTTCCAGAGCGCGATGGTGTTCCGCGATCCGGAGAGCGCCTCGGAAGGGAGGAGCGCATGAGCGGCCAGGCGGTGGTGACCGGCCTCGGCGTGACCGCGCCGAACGGGATCGGCGCCCACGAGTACTGGGAGGCCGTCCGGGACGGCCGGAGCGGCATCGGCGCGATCACCAGGTTCGACGCGTCCGGCTACCCGGTGGCGGTGGCGGGGGAGATCCCCGAGTGCCCCGCCGAACAGGACCTGCCGGAACGGCTCCTGCCGCAGAGCGACCGGGTGACCCGGCTCGCGCTCGTCGCCGCCGGCGAGGCGCTGCGGGACGCGGCGATCAAGCCGGGCGACATGCCCGAGTACAAGATGGGCGTCGTCACGGCGAGCACGTCCGGCGGCCTGGAGTTCGGGCAGCGCGAGCTGCAGAAGCTGTGGGGGAGCGGCTGGCGGGACGTGAGCGCGTACATGTCGTTCGCCTGGTACTACGCGGTGCACACCGGCCAGATCTCCATCCACAACGGCATGCGCGGCCCCGGCGGGGTGCTCGCCTCCGAGCAGTCCGGCGGGCTCGACACGCTCGCGTTCGCCCGCCGGAAGATCCGCAGCGGCACGGCGATGATGGTGGCGGGCGGCGTCGACGGGACGCTCTGCCCGTACGGCGTCGCGATCCAGACCGCGAGCCGGGAGCTCAGCTCGCGCGCCGACCCCGCGACGGCCTACCTGCCGTTCGACGCCGACGCCGACGGCTGCGTCCCCGGCGAGGGCGGCGCCGTCCTCACCGTCGAGGACCGCGCCGACGCCGAGGAGCGCGGCGCCCCGCAGATCTACGGCGTGGTCGCCGGGCACGGCGCCGCGTTCGACCCGGAGCCCGGCTGCGCCGACGGCCTGTACCGGGCGGCGCGGGTCGCGCTCGACGACGCGGGGCTGCCCGCCTCGGCGGTCGACGTGGTGTTCGCCGACGCGGCGGGCCGCCGCGACCTCGACGACGGCGAGGCGGTGGCGCTGACCCGGCTGTTCGGGCCGCGCGCCGTCCCGGTCACGGCGCCGAAGTCGATGACGGGACGGCTGCTGTCCGGCGGCGCGGCCCTGGACCTGGCGACCGCGCTGCTGGCGCTGCGCGACGGGGTGGTCCCGCCGACCGTCGGCACCCGTCCGGACCGCGCCGACGACCGCCTCGACCTGGTCGTGGACGAGCCGAGGCCCGCCGCGATCGGCACGGCGCTCGTCCTCGCCCGCGGCCGCGGCGGGTTCGCGTCGGCGGCCGTGCTCACCGCGCCGTAGCCGCCGCCTTCCCAGCCGAGGAGCCCGCATGTCCGACATCAGCCCGTACCGGGTCGCGATCCTCGAGTCCGAGGTCGACGACCTGCGCCGCCGGCTGCGCGCCACCCGGTGGGCGCCCGACCCGCCCGGCACCGGCTGGTCGCGCGGCGTCCCCACCTCCTACCTGCGGAGCCTCGCCGGGTACTGGGCCGACGGGTACGACTGGCGGCGGCACGAGGCGGAGCTGAACGCCCACCCGCAGTTCGTCACCGAGATCGACGGGACGCGCGTGCACTTCCTGCACGAGCGCTCCGCGAACCCCGGCGCCGTCCCGCTGGTGCTGCTGCACGGGTGGCCGGGGTCGGTCGCCGACTTCCACGATCTGATCGGCGCCCTCCGGGACGACTTCCACCTGGTGGTGCCGTCCCTGCCCGGCTTCGGGTTCTCCGGCCCGCCGCCGGGACCGGGATGGACCGACGGCCGGACCGCCAAGGCGCTGAACGTGCTGATGAGCCGGCTCGGATACCCCGAGTACGGGGCGCACGGGGGCGACGTCGGCGCGTTCGTGGCTCCGCTGATGGGCCGGGACGCCCCGGACCGCGTCCGCGGCGTCCACGTCAACGCCCTGGTCACGGTGCCCGGCGAGGACGAGGACATCGATGCGCTGGACGACGCGGACCGCGAGAGGTTCGAGGCGCTCCAGCGGTGGCAGCGCAACGAGGGTGCCTACCTGCGCGTCCAGGGCACCAGCCCGCAGACGCTCGCGCACGCCCACCACGACTCGCCCGCCGGGCTGCTCGCCTGGTTCGCCGAGCGGTACCGCGACCTGACCGGGACCGCCGACCTGCCGGACGACGCCGTCGGCAGGGACGCCGTCCTCACCGACGTCAGCGTCTACTGGTTCACCGGCACGGCGGGCTCGGCGGCGCACAGCTACTACGAGCGCTTCCACGACGAGGCGCGATGGGAGCACGACGGCCGCTCCCCGGTGCCCACGGCGGTGGCCGTCTTCCCCACCGACCACGCCATCCGCCCGTTCGCCGAGCGCGCGAACACGATCGCCCGGTGGACGGAGTTCGAGCGGGGCGGCCACTTCCCCGCGCTGGAGGCCCCGGACCCGCTGGCCGCCGACCTCCGCGCGTTCTTCCTCGACCAGATCTTCGGGAGACCACGATGACCGAGCCGCACCTGCAACGGCTGGCCGACGGCGTGCACGCCTACGTGCAGCCCGACGGCGGATGGTGCCTGAACAACGCCGGCGTCATCGCGTCCGGCGACACCACGATCGTGGTGGACACCGCCGCGACCATGAAGCGCGCGCTGGCCCTGAAGGACGCGGTCCGCGAGGTCGCGCCCGCGCCGCCGCGCCTCGTCGTGAACACCCACTTCCACGGCGACCACACGTTCGGCAACTGCGTCTTCGCCCCGGAGGCCGTCGTGGTGGCGCACGAGGGGACGCGCGAGGAGGCGATCCTCGCGGACCTGCACCTGAGCGGCCTGTGGCCGGACGTCGACTGGGGCGACATCCGGCTCGAACCGCCTGCGCTCACCTACGAGCGGCGGATGACGCTGCACGCCGGCGACCTGCGCGCCGAGCTGTTCCGGCTCGGTCCCGCGCACACACGGGACGACACCGTCGTCTGGCTGCCGGACCAGCGGATCCTGTTCGCCGGGGACCTCGTCATGTCCGGCGTCACGCCGTTCTGCATGATGGGCTCGGTCGAGGGCTCCCTCCGCGCGATCGGGCGGCTGCGCGAGCTGGACCCGGCCGTCATCGTCCCCGGGCACGGGCCCGTCGGCGGACCCGAGCTGCTGGACGAGGCGGAGCGCTACCTGCGCTGGGTGCGCGACGAGGCCCGGCAGGGCCTCGCCGAAGGGCTGCAGCCCCTGGAGATCGCGCGCCGCGCCGAGCCGGACGGCCGGCTCCTCGACCCGGAACGGCTCGTCCCGAACCTGCGGCGCGCCTGCGCCGAGGAGCGCGGCGCCCCGCCGGGCGAGCGGATGGACGTCGCGGCGATGTTCGGCGAAATGATCACCTACCACGGCGGGCCGCTGCCCTGCCGGGCCTGATCCGGAGGAGACCGTGCGCAAGATCCTGATCGCGAACCGGGGCGAGATCGCGGTCCGCGTCGTGCGGGCGTGCCGCGACGCCGGGCTGGTCGGCGTCGCGGTGTACGCCGACCCCGACGTGGACGCGCCGCACGCGCGGATGGCCGACGAGGCGTACGCGCTCGGCGGCGCCGCCCCCGCGGAGACCTACCTGGACATCGGCAAGCTGCTCAAGGCGGCGGCGGACGCGGGCGCCGACGCGGTGCACCCCGGCTACGGGTTCCTCTCCGAGAGCGCCGAGTTCGCGCAGGCGGTCATCGACGAGGGCCTGACGTGGATCGGCCCGCCCCCGTCCGCGATCGAGCTGCTCGGCGACAAGGTGCGGGCCCGCCACGTCGCCCGCGAGCAGGGCGCCCCGCTGGCCCCCGGCACCGCGGAGCCGGTGTCCGGCGCCGACGAGGCCGTGGCGTTCGGACGCGAGCACGGCCTGCCGGTGGCGATCAAGGCCGCGTTCGGCGGCGGGGGCCGGGGCCTCAAGGTGGCCCGCTCCCTCGACGAGATCCCCGAGCGGTTCGAGTCGGCCGTCCGGGAGGCCGAGGCGGCGTTCGGGCGCGGCGAGTGCTTCGTCGAGCGCTACCTCGACCGCCCCCGGCACGTCGAGACGCAGTGCCTGGCGGACCGGCACGGCGGCGTCGTCGTGGTGTCGACCCGCGACTGCACCCTGCAACGCCGCCACCAGAAGCTCGTGGAGGAGGCCCCCGCGCCCTTCCTCACCGAGGACCAGCGGCGGACGCTGTACGAGTCGTCGAAGAAGATCCTGCGGGCCGCCGGGTACGCGGGCGCGGGCACCTGCGAGTTCCTCATCGCCGCCGACGGCACGGTGTCGTTCCTGGAGGTCAACACCCGGCTGCAGGTCGAGCACCCCGTCACCGAGGAGGTGACCGGCATCGACCTGGTCAGGGAGATGTTCCGCATCGCCGACGGCGAACCGCTCGGCTACGGCGACCCGGAACCGCGCGGCCACGCGATCGAGTTCCGGATCAACGCCGAGGACCCGGGCCGCGGCTTCATGCCCGCGACCGGCAGGCTCACGGCCTGGCGTCCTCCCTCCGGCCCGGGAGTGCGGATGGACGGCGGCTACGCCGAAGGCCAGGAGGTCCCGGGCCAGTTCGACTCCATGCTGGGCAAGCTCGTGGTCACCGGCGCCACCCGTGGCATCGCCCTGCAGCGGGCCCGCCGCGCCCTGGCGGAGTTCGAGGTCGCCGGGGTCCCGACCGTCCTGCCGTTCCACCGCGCGGTCGTCGAGGAGAGGGCCTTCACCGGCGAGCCCTTCGACGTCCACACGGCCTGGATCGAGTCCGACGGCGCCCCCTCGATCCCGCCTCAATCGGACCCCTCGGCCGACGCCGCGTCCTCGGACCGCCGGGCCGTCACCGTCGAGGTGGACGGCAAGCGCGTCGAGGTCGTCCTGCATTCGTCCACCGAACCCTCCGGGACGGCGCCGGCGCCGTCCCGGTCCAGGCCCCGCAGGGCCAAGCCCAAGGAGGACGACGGCGACGCCCTGATCTGCCCCCTGCAGGCAACCGTGGTCAAGGTCCTCGCCGAAGAGGGCGACACGGTCGCCGCAGGCGACACTGTCGCCGTGGTCGAGGCGATGAAGATGGAGCAACCCCTCACCGCCCACAAATCGGGCACGGTCTCCGCTCTCGACGTCCGGCCCGGCCGCCCGGTGGCCACCGGCACCCGGATCTGCCTGATCACCTGACCCGGCTCCCTCGCCGTCGCGCCTGCTCATGGACCTGCGGGGCCGGGGTATTGGGGAAGCATGGGGGACGCGACAGGCGGGGACGACGGGTTCGACGCGGACGCGGCGCCGCACGCGCACGATGCGGGCGACGACCGCATCCCTATCGACGCGCCGGCCGCCGAGCATGACCCGGCGCGTGCCGCGCAGGTCGAGGACCTGGCGCGCGCGGCGATGGCGCTCGACGAGTTCGCGATGAACGAGGCCGTGCGATCGGCTCTGCGGCAGGACGGCGTCGCGGCGGCGTGGGACCAGGTGCTGGTGCCGGTGCTGGTCGGCATCGGGCTCAAGCACGCGGCGACCGGCCGGTACGTGGAGGTGGAGCATCTGCTGTCGGCGGTGGTGTCGCGCTGCCTGGTGGAGGTGGTACCGCCCGAGGCCGACTTCCCGGGCTGGCAGGGCCGCGGCCCCGTCCTGCTGGCGTGCGCTCCGGAAGAGCAGCACAGCCTGCCGCTCCTCGCGCTGGCCGCCGCGCTGTCGGAGGCCGGCGCGGCAAGGCTCATGCTGGGTGCGCGGGTACCGCCATCGGCGCTGTCCGCCGCGGTCGAGCGGGCCCGGGCGCACTCGGTGTTCGTCTGGTCGCAGACCGCCGAGACCGGTGACCCGTCCTGGCTCGCCGAACTGCCCGCCGCGCGCCCCCCGCTGCGGATCGTGATCGGCGGACCCGGCTGGGACCTCGACCGGCTCCCGCCCGACGTCGCCTTCGCGGCGTCCGTGTCCGAGGCGCTCGACGCGCTGCGCGTGGTGTCCCGGCGCTGACGGGGCACCGCCCTCCCTCTTACATTCATTCCGAATGTATGTAAGTCTGGGGGAATGCGAACCGTGAACCTCTCCGCAGGACCCATCGCCTACCGCGACCTCGGCGACGGGCCACCGGTCGTCTTCGTGCACGGCCTGCTCGTCAACGGCGAGATCTGGCGGCACGAGACGGGGCCGCTGGTGGACGCCGGCCACCGGTGCCTGGTGCCGACCTGGCCGCTCGGCGCCCACTCCCAGCCCATGCGCCCCGACGCCGACCTCACCCCGGACGGCCTCGCCGGGCTCATCGAGGAGTTCCTCGAGGCCCTCGATCTGAAGGACGTCACCCTCGTCGGCAACGACACCGGGGGAGCGCTCGTCCAGATCCTCATGACCCGGCGCCCCGAGCGGGTCGCCCGGGTCGTGCTGGCCTCCTGCGACGTGCTGGACCGCTTCCCGCCGCCCCCCTTCGGGTTCCTGGCGCCCATGTCCCGGCTGCCGGGCTCGCTGTGGGTCACCGCGCAGCTGTTCCGGATCCGCCCCCTGCTCCGCCTGCCGATCGCCCTCGGCTGGGTCGCCAAGCGCCCGATCCCGCGCGAGGTCGCCGACTCCTACCTGGCCCCGATCCAGACCAGCCGCGCCGTCCGGCGCGACCTCGGCAAGCTCCTGCGCGGCTTCGACGAGCGCCACACCCTGGACGCCTTCGAGGCGAACGGCGACTACGACCGGCCCGTGCTCCTGCTCTGGGCGAAGGAGGAGCGGCTGTTCCCGCTGCCGCTCGCCGAACGCCTCGCCGGCAGGCTCCCCGACGCGCGGCTCGAGCTGGTCGAGGACTCCTACACCTTCATCTCCGAGGACCGCCCCGGGCTGCTCGCCGGCAAGGTCAGGGAGTTCGCGATAATGACGCGGTGAGACGTACCCAGGAGGACCGCACGCGCGCCACCCGCGCGGCCCTCGTCGCCGCCGCCAGGAAGCTGTTCGCCGAGCACGGC
Source organism: Spirillospora sp. NPDC000708 (assembly GCF_040299565.1). Classification (NCBI taxonomy): domain Bacteria; kingdom Bacillati; phylum Actinomycetota; class Actinomycetes; order Streptosporangiales; family Thermomonosporaceae; genus Spirillospora; species Spirillospora sp. NPDC000708. The sequence goes on along the minus strand of NZ_JBEPCJ010000081.1, from coordinate 35,036 downwards.
TACGCGGCCGTCTCCGCCGAGCAGATCGTGGCGGCCGCGGGGGTCACCCGGGGCGCCCTCCAGCACCACTTCGGCGACAAGAAGGCCCTGTTCGCCGAGGTCCTCGACCGGATGGAGATCGAGCTCTCCGAGCGCATCTTCGTCGCCACCGACGACCCCTGGGAGCTGCTCACCGGCGGCCTCGCCCGGTTCCTCGACGCCTGCGAGGAGCCCGAGCTGGTCCAGATCGCGCTCCGCGACGCCCCGGCGGTCCTCGGCTGGCAGGCGTGGCGCGAGATCGAGGCCCGCCACAACCTCTCCCTCATCGAGGCCGGCCTCGCCCTGGCCATGGACGCCGGTGTCATCCGCCGCCAGCCCGTCCGCACCCTGGCCCACCTGATCCTCAGCTCGTGCATCGAGGCGGCGCTCCTGATCGCCGCCGGGCACCCCCGAGCCGAGACCGAGCAGACCCTCCTCGCCCTCCTCGACGGCCTCCGAGAGCCGGCCGCGCCCGCCCGCTGACCGCGCCCACCGCGCCGCGACCCGCCGTGCTAGCCGGGGCCGCGGCCCGTCCTGGTCCCGGCCTGCTGCCATGGCCAGCGGCCTTCCAGCTCGACCTCCAGCGAGAAGCTCAGGAACGTCCGGACGCCGACGATCGCGGCGAGGACCGCGACGCTGCCGAGCGTCGGCGAGACGGCGACGGTGCGGATGATGTCGCCGGCGACCAGCACCTCCAGCCCCAGCAGGATCGCCCGCCCGAGATCCTGCCGGTAGAGCCGGTAGAGGCCGGGGAAGGGACCGCGGCGCCGGCCCAGCCGGTACGCGAAGGCCGCGGTGGCGGCCACCGCGCCGCAGACGATGAGCGCGACGCCGGCCAGGTCGACCGCCTGGCCGACGTTCTCGATGATCTCGTCCGAGTTCACGGCCGGATCAGCGGCCGGGCCGCGTAGGGTCCCGGCGTCTCCGCTCCCGGATTCATGGCGTCCCCCGCTCGCGAGCTCGCACGGCTCGGCGTTGGACTCATACACCAACTTCGCCGGACGTAACCGCCGGCGCGGCACGGGTCCGGGGTCGGGCCCGCCTGGTGGAGGTCCGAAGGGTCCTCCACCAGGCGGGCGGTGTCAGAGGATGCCGCGGGCGGAGAACGCCGACTGCGCGGCCTGCGCGGCCTGCGGCCCGTACAGGCGCTGCGCCGCCGCGACCGTGGCCTGCGCGGCCGCCTTGAACGAGGTGTCGGGCGAGAACGCGAACTGCGCCTCGACGATCAGGGTGTCGGCCTTCGCGCTGCCGAGGGCCTGCCGGATGTCCCACAGTGCCCGCGACCAGATCTCGCCGTCGGCATGGACCTCCCCGACGACGTCCTCGGGGTAGTGCTTGGTGCCGTCCAGCCTCCGGAGGCAGTGCGTGGGACCGGAGGTGTAGGCCACCGAGTCCCAGTCGGCGACGCACGCCTCGGGGGTCTTGGTGGGCGTGCCGGTCGCCCAGCTGGTGACCGCGACGGCCAGGTAGTCCCCGAACGCCTCGCCGATCGCGCCCGACTCGGCGTTGGTGCCGAACCCGGGGACCTGCCCATCCTGCACGGAGTGGCCGTACTCGTGGATGATCACCTCGGCGTCCTCGGCGTCGTCCACGCCGCCCTTGCCGAGCGTGATGTTCGCCTTGTCGCCCTTGAAGAAGGAGTTGTCGCCGCCGTACTGGTCGATGCGCAGCTCGATCTGGCGCTGGTTGACCGGCCGCAGCGCGGACCCGAAGCCCAGGTGCTGCAGGTAGTGCTGCGCGGTCGTCACCCAGTAGTAGCCCATCACCTGCTCGAACTGGTCGACGTCGCGGTGGTAGGCGGGCAGGGCGCCGCCGGTGATCCGGGCCGCCTTGCCGGTCTCGCTCTTGACCGCCACGTATCGTCCGGTCAGCGACCCCGACCCGTCGAGGTCGGTGAGCGTGACGTTCCGGTAGGCCGGTGCCAGGGCGGCGTAGTCGGCGTCCTTGGCGTCGGTGAGCGACTCGTCACCGAGCTGCTGGACGGGGTTGGGGAAGAAGACGGTCCCCGTGGCGGTGCCACCCGAGTCGGCGGCGGCCGAGACGGCGGAGAGCGATCCCACCAGGGGAAACGCCATGACGGCCGCCAATGCGAAACGTTGTTTCCTGCGCATGTGCGGACGCTAAGGGCCGCTCTTCCGGCGGGACAGGTCCAATTCGCGTCGGATCCCAAGTCTGTCCGTCCCTGCCCACCGGCACCGCCGAAGCCTGGCGAACTTTGTCGTAGAAAACCGGTGGAAGTCCTGGTGCGCTGGTCACGGCAACGGCGAACCGGCCCCACCCCGCAGGAGGGTTTCCGTTGGTCACCCGCAGATCGTTCCTCGCCGCGGCCGGAACGGCCGCGCTCGCCGTCCCGTTCGGACGCGGCCTGCTCGGCGGCCCCGCGTTCGCGGCCCCCTCGACGTGCGGGCTCACGCTCGCCAACCACGGCTCCGCTCCCGTGAGCGCCTACATCACCGGCCGCGAGCAGGGCACCGGCCGGTTGATGCTGCTCCGTGCCGACAGCACGCCGTACTACCCTCCGTCGCCCTCGGCGCCGCAGACGCCGTTGCCCGTGGACTGCTCGATCCCGGTCGGCGCCGGCGGCGCCGCGGACCTCACCCTCGGGCAGATGTACGCCGCCCGCATCTACTTCGTGAAGAACGACAAGCTCGACTTCTACGTCAACCCCGGGCCCGCGCTCGTGGAACCGGCGTTCGCCAACCCGGCCGACTCGAATTACCTGAAGACCTGGTCGTTCTGCGAGTTCACGTTCAATCCGGCGCAGCTGTTCGCGAACATCTCCTACGTCGACCTGCTCACCGCGCTGCCGATCGGGCTCGACCTCGCGGGCGACTCCGCGCACACGGTCGCGCCCGCGCCCGCCGGAGCGGCCGACGCGGTCGCGGACGCCCTCGTCGCGCAGAAGAACACGGACGGGCAGCCCTGGGACCGGCTCGTCATCCGCGACGGCGGCGGCGTCCTGCGGGTGATCGCACCGCAGGGCTACATGGCGAACAACCCCGGCGCGTTCTCGTCGTACTGGGACGGCTACGTCGGCCGGGTGTGGGACAAGTACGCCGGCACCGACCTCAACGTGGACCTCCAAGGCGGGCGCGGTGTCTTCACCGGGCGCGTCACCGATGGCGTGCTCGCGTTCAACGACGGCAGCACGTTCACGCGCCCGGCGTCCAAGGACGTCTTCACCTGCAACGACGGGCCGTTCGCCAACGACCCGAGCGACTCCGACATCAAGAAGGGCCTGCTCGCGCGCATCGCCGCGGCGTTCAACCGCAGCACGATCCTGAGCAGCGCCGACCAGCCGAACGGCACCCTGGAGTCCGACTACTACAAGGACCCGACCACCGACCACTGGGCGCGGATCGTGCACGCCCACACCCCGATCGGGTACGCCTTCCCGTACGACGACGTCTGCCCCGACGGGCAGCCGGACGTGTCCGGCGCCGCCGGCGACGGCAACCCGCGACGCCTGACCGTCACCGTCGGCTAGGAGCACCGCCCGCCAGCGCGGCCCAGCCCGGAACCCAGGTCCCCGGCGCGTCATGGTCGGCCGCGGTGGCGGCGAGGTAGGCGCGGAGAGCGGCCAGCGCGGGGTGCGCGTTGTCGCGGTGCCACAGGAGCGAGTGCGGGTAGACGGGCATCGGGTCGGTCACCGGGATGCGGCGCAGTCCGTGGTCGGCGGGCCAGACGAGACGGGTCCGCCCGCCCATGAGCGTGGCCAGGGCCGGGGTGTCGGCGACGGTGTCGAGGAGCGCGTCGGAGCCGAAGTTCGGGCCGGTCGCCTCGATGGTGAGCCCGAACTCGGCGACGAGGTCCTCGTAGTAGGCGGCCCACTCGGTTCCGGGGACGATGCCGGGCATCCAGATGCGGTGCCCGGCGAGCCCGGCGAGGGGCACCGACCGGGCGGACGCCAGCGCGTGCGCCGGGCCGGTGAGGAGCTGGAGCGGCTCGTCGAGCACCCGGACGGATTCGACGTCCGGGGGAAGGGGGCGTCCGGGCATGCCGACGGCGCGGAAGGACGCGTCGATCGCGCCGGACCGGATGGCGGACAGGGCCGTCTCGATCTCGAACAGCATCACCACGTCGAGCTCGATCTCGGGGTGCGCGCGGTGGAAGGCGCGCATCAGGCCCGAGGCCGCGCCGCGCGAGGCGAGGATGTCGACGCGCAGCGGACGGCGGTCGGTGCGCACGGACGCCACGGCCCGGTCGGCGGCGCGCAGCAGCTCCCGCGCGTGGGGCAGGAACGCCTGCCCGTCGATGGTGAGCTTGGCGCCGCGCGCGGTGCGGGTGAACAACCGGACGTCGAGGGAGCGCTCCAGCGAGGCGATGCGCTTGGAGACGGCCTGCTGGGTGACCGCGAGCTCGGCGGCGGCCTCCTGGAACTGCCCCGCGTCGGCGGCGGCGACGAACGTCCGGACGGTGTCGAGATCCATCCGGACACCCTACGAGCACAACCATCGGTTGTAGGCAGGAGGGGAATCCGGCGTACCTCCGGGAACGGCAAGGCGGCTCCGGCCGCCCCTCAAGAGGCGAGGATGCTAGCATCCTGTCAAGTTAGCCAGCGTGGTGATGAGGGGGCGAGATGGCAAACGCCGACCTGCGGAGGGCCGTCAGAGGACGGGTCTGGGAGCCCGGGGACGACGGCTTCGACGCGGCGCGCAGGGCCTGGAACCTGACGGTCGACCAGCCGGTGGCGGCCGTGGTGGCGGCCGAGGACGCCGAGGACGTGGCCGCATTGGTCCGCTACGCGCGGCGCTCCGGCCTGGCGGTGACCGCGCAGGCCGGCGGCCACGACGCCTCGGGGGACGTGGAAGGGGTGATCCTCCTGCGCACCGGGCGCCTGGACGGCGTGCAGGTCCGGGCGGAGGAGCGGCTGGCCCGGGTGGGAGCCGGGGTGAGCTGGGGGCGGGTGCTGTCGGCGGCCGGCCCCCACGGGCTGACGGGACTGGCGGGCAGCTCGCCGGCGGTGAACGTCGCCGGATACACGCTGGGCGGGGGCCTGTCCTGGTTCGGCCGCCGGTACGGCTGGGCCTCCGACGGCGTGCGCGCGTTCGACGCCGTCGACGCGGACGGGGAGCGGACGAGGGTGACCGCCGCGTCCGACCCGGAGCTGTTCTGGGCGCTGAAGGGCGGCGGCGGTGACTTCGCGCTGGTGACGTCGCTGGAATTCGATCTGCATCCGGCGCCGTCGGTGTACGGCGGACGGGTGATCTGGCCGGACGCGCGCGCCGCCGAGGTGTTCGAGACCTTCCAGAAGATCACTCAGGAGGCCCCGCCCGAGCTGACCGTGTGGTTCGACCGGTTCGCGTTCCCCGGCGCTCCGCCGATGGCGGCGCTGGACCTCACCTATCTCGGCGACCCGCGCGAGGGCGCGGCACTGGTGCGCGGCATCGACGGCATCGAGGGTGCGATCAGCGACGGCCGCGGGCCCGTGGCGGTGGCCGGCCTGGGCGGGATCGCCGCCGAGCCGACCGCGCCGTCCGCGTCGCTGCCCCGGGCGGAACTTCTGACCGGCCTGGACGAGGGGCTCGCCACGGAGCCGATCGACCCGCTGATCTCCCTCCAGATCCGGCACCTGTCCGGCGCGCTGGCCGGTCCGGGCACCGGCGCGAGCGGAACCCTGGACGAGCCGTACCTGCTCCAGATGGTCGGCGCCGGACCCGACCCGGGCCTCGCGCGCGCCGTCCGCGCGAAGCAGGCCCGGCTCGTCGAGCGGTTCGAGGCCGTCGTCGCCGGGCGCAAGCCGTACACGCTGCTGACACCCGAGGAGACCGCGGCCGACGCCTTCACCGGACCGGTCCTCGCCCGGTTGCGCGAGTTGAAGCGCTCCCGCGACCCGCACGGCGTCTTGCGCGCCAACCACTCCGTCCTCAGGTAGGCGGTCCGGACGGCGGCGGGCCCGAGGTCACCACGGGACGTCCACCAGCACCTTGCCGACGACCGCGCCGCTCTCCAGCGCCTGGTGCGCGTCGGCGGTGCGGTCGAGCGGGAAGCGGACCAGCGGCAGGCCGTGCTCCTCACCGACCGGGAGGGCGCCGGCGCGGACGGCGGCGGCGACGTCCTCGGCGGCCGCGGCGCGCACCTCCGGGCCGGCCGTGTAGAGCACCAGGAACTGGAGGCGCGTGTTCAGCACCATGTTCCGCAGGACGTCCAGTTCGACCGGCCTGCCGCCGTCGTTGGCGTAGGTCGAGATCGTTCCGCGCGTCCGGAGCACGGCCAGGTCCAGCGAGAGGTTCGCGCCGAGCGCCACCTCGGCGACGAGGTCGACGCCGTCCGGGGCGATCTCGCGGATCGCGGCCGCGGGGTCGCCCTCGCGGTAGTTCACCACGTGGTGGGCGCCGGCGGCGGTGGCCAGCCGCGCCTTCTCCGGGCCGCTGACCGTGCCGATCACGGTGGCGCCGGCCCATCGGGCGAGCTGGATCACCGCGTGCCCGACCGCCCCGGCGCCGCCCGCGGCGAGCACCACCCGGCCGTCGAGCGCGCCGGGCCGCAGCCGGCGCGGCCCGTCCTCGGCGACGGTGAGCGCGCGGTGCGCGGTGAGCGCGGGGACGCCGAGCGAGGCGCCGGCCTCGAACCCGGCCTCGTCGGGCAGCGGCACGGCCTGCTCGGCGGGCACGACGGTGAACTCGGCGGCGGTGCCGGTGGGGCGCCCGGCGGCGGCCAGGAACAGCCAGACCCGCTGCCCGGCCCGGTCCGGATCGACGCCGTCGCCGACCGCGTCGATCACGCCGGCCCCGTCCAGGTGCGGAGTGACCTCGGGGAACCCGAGCGGACCGCCGGAGCGGGCCTGCAGGTCGGCCGGGTTGACGCCGGAGACGGCGATCCGGACGCGGACCTCGCCGGGGCCGGGCGCGGGCAGGTCGCGGTCGACGAGCCGGAGGACGTCGGGTCCGCCGTTGTCGCGGTGGACGATCGCCCTCATGCCCGCTCCCGGCCGATCGGGACGTCGTTGGAGCGGGACTCGACGGCGTCGAGGGCGGCGCGGGCGTCGTCGTCGAACGCGATCCCGCCGACCGCCAGGTTGGCCTCCAGATGGGCGGCGTCGGCGGTGCCGGGGATGAGCAGGATGTTCGGGGCGTGGTGCAGCAGCCAGGCGAGGCCGACCTGGGAGGGCGTGACGCCGAGCGACTCGGCCACGGCGCGGACCGCCGGCTCCCCGGTGACCTTCGGCAGGCCGGGGAAGGCCCCGCCGAGCGGGAAGAACGGCACCCAGGCGATGCCCTCCGCGGCGCACAGCCGCAGCATGTCCTCGTCATCGCGGGAGACGAGGCTGTAGGCGTTCTGCACGCAGACGATCCCGGCGGGCAGGGCGCGGCGCAGGCCGTCCAGGGTGACGCTGCTCAGCCCGATCGCTCCGATCTTGCCTTCGTCGCGCAGGGCGGTCATCACCGCGAGCTGGTCGTCGAGGTCGACCGCCTGGTCGCCTTCGGGGCGCAGGCCGGGGCCGGTGTCGAGGCGGCGGAGGTTGACGACGGGCAGCCGGTCGAGGCCGAGGCCGCGCAGGTTGTCCTCGACGCTGGCCCGCAGCTGCTCCGGCCGCTGCGCGGTCCGCAGCGGCAGCCGCCCGCCGGGGTCCGGATCGGCGCCGACCTTGGTGACGACGAGGACGTCGTCATCGGGGCGCAGGGCCTCGCGGATCACCGCGTTGGCGAAGCCGAAGCCGTAGAACGTGGCGGTGTCCACGTGGTCCGCGCCCAGCTCGATCGCGCGGCGCAGGAGCGCGGCGGCCTCGCGGGGGCGGTCGTGCAGGCGGTCGAGCTGGGCCGCGCCGTACCCGATCCGGGACACGGTGCGGCCGGCGAACGCGGCGGTGAGGGCGCTGATGGGAGGTCTCCTCGGGCGGTGATCGCGTCGGTCGGTGATCGCGCACACCGCGCCCGGCAGGACCGGCGGAGCCGCCCTGGACGGCCGTGGTGGCGCGCTGGCGGCTCCACGGTACAAGTGGTGAATGACAGATTTCAATATTTGTCAGCCAGATGCCGACGGGCTTCCGGCATGGTTTGATGGCCGTCAGTGCGAAGAGGAGGACGGGTGCGCGGAGAGCCGCTCGACGCGGAGACGATCGTGTCCGCCACCGAAGAGGTGCTGCGCCGCCACGGTCCGGAGAAGACCACGGTGCTCGACGTCGCGCGGCTGCTGGGAGTGAGCCACGGGAGCGTCTACCGGCATTTCCCGTCCAAGGCGGCCCTGCGCGAGGCCGTGATCCGGCGCTGGCTCGACCGGGTGCGCGCGGACTTCGCCGCCGCGGCCCGGACTCCCGGGTCGTCCCCGCCCGAGCGGCTGCGCGGCCTGCTCACCGCGATGTTCGCCGCGAAGTGGGCCAAGGCGAAGGAGGACCCGGAGCTGTTCGCCACGTTCCGGGTGCTGGCGGCGGAGCACAGCAGCGTCTCGTCCGGCCATGTCGCGTTCCTGATCGACCAGATCCGCGCCATCGTCGTCGACGGCATCGCCAGTGGCGACTTCGCGGACGGCGAGCCGGAGGCGGTCGCGCGGGCCGTCCTCAACGCGACCAGCCGCTTCCACGATCCGCTGCACGCCGCGGAGTGGTCCTCCCCGGAGGCCGAGGCGGAGGCCGAGGCGGTCGTCTCGCTCGTTCTCGACGGCATCCGGGCGCGGTGAGAACGTCCCGCCCGGTGTCGTCGTAGCGGCGGCCGGCGTCTCGCCGGCCGCTGGGGCCGGGGGCTAGTGCGGGGAGAACGTGCCGTAGGCGCCCTGGTGGAACAGCAGCGGCGTCTCGCCGTCGCCCTCCTGCAGGTGCAGGACGCGGCCGACGACGATGTGGTGGTCGCCGGCGTCGTGGAGCTGCTCGGTGACGCAGTCGATCCAGGCGACGGCGCCGTTGATGATCGGGTTGCCGGCGGGGGACGGCCGCCACTCGATGTCGTGGAACTTGTCCGTCTTGCGCATGGCGACGGCGCGGCAGACGTCCTCCTGGTCGGCGGACAGCACGTTGACGCAGAACCGCTCGCCCGACTCCCGCAGCGCGCGCCACGAGCTGGAGTTCTTGTCCGGCAGGAAGGCCACCAGCGGAGGGTCGAGCGAGACGGACGTGAACGAGCCGACCGTCATGCCGATGGCGGCACCGGACCGGTCGAGGGCCGTCACCACGACGACGCCGGTGGGGTAGTGGCCGAGCACGTCGCGGAAGCGGGCGGGGTCGATGACCGGAGCGCCGGTCCCGTGGGCGGTGAGGGGCATGGCGGGAACTCCTCCCTGTAGCGATCGCTACAGAGATTGCCATGCCGGACCCCGGCGTGACAACCGTGCGTCGCCGTCCGGTCGTCCCGCCGGGGCCGCGCTCAGGCCCGCCCGGCGCCCGCGACGGCCTGCTCGACGACGGCCACGATGATCGTGATGAAGTCGTCCGCGTCCGCGGTCTCGTCGATCTGGTGGGCCAGGAAGAGCCCGTCGGTCGAGGCCATCACGACGCGGGCCAGGTCCATCGCGAGCTCGGGCCGGCGGGCCCGCAGCTCGGTGCTGAAATACGAGGTGAACCAGGCCGCGATGCTGCTGGCCACCGCGTCCCGGGCGGCCAGGAAGTACTGGCGGGCCTCCGCCTCGACCTCGCGGGACTCCAGCAGCAGCATGTGCCCGATGCGCAGGAAGTCCGGCGCGCCGGGCAGGCCGCGCGTCGAGCGGGACAGGATGTCGCGCAGCCCCTCCGCCAGCGTCCGCTCGTCGCGCGGATCGCGCTCCCAGCGCGGCTCGGCGGCGATCCACTGCTCGAAGCTGTGCCGGACGACCTCGGCGAGCAGGTGGTCCTTGTCCCGGAAGAACCAGTAGACGGAGCTGGCCGGCAGGCCGGACCGCTTGGTGACCTTCGAGATCGTGGTGCCCTCGTAGCCGTTCTCGGCGGCGATCTCGGCGGCCGCCGTCAGGATGCGGACGCGGGACATCTCCCGGTCGTCGCCGGGCCGGGGGGAGGGGGGCGGCACGGTGCTCACGCCGCCTCGCCGAGCCAGGCGCCGGCCTGGGCGTAGACGCCGTCGGCGATCAGGTCGACCAGGCGTTCCAGGTCCCAGCCCCGGTCGGAGCGGACGCCGAGGTACAGCCCGTCCATGACGGCGAGGTGGAAGCGGGCCATCCGGTCGGCGACCTCCCGCCCGCGCTCCGGGTCGCCGGCGGCGAGCACCTGCTCCCACCAGGCCCGGATGGCGGCGCGGGTCTCGGTCCGGACCTCGATGTAGCGGCGCCGCGCGGCGGGCTCCTTGGGCCGGTTCGCCAGCCCGAGCATGAGGCCCAGCCGCCAGAACTCGGGCCGGTCGACGATGGCGCGCGAGGCGCGCTGCAGCCGGTCGCGGACCTCCTCGGCGGGGTCGCCGATCTCGACCCGCTCCTGCCAGGTCGGCGCGGTCTCCCGCCAGCGCCGGTAGCTGAACTCCAGGGTCTCGGCGAGCAGCTGGTCCTTGTTGCGGAAATGCCAGTAGACGGAGCTCGGCGGCAGCCCGGTGGCCTCCGTCACCAAGGCGATCGAGGTGCCGTCGTAGCCGCGCTCGGCGGCGATGGCGAGGGTCGCCTCGAGGATCCGCAGCCTCGACTCCTCGCCTTGCTGATGGCGCCGTGCCGTCTTCCGCATCTGCACTCTGCTCCTCTGGACCTCGGAGAACTCCGCCCCGGCGGGGGGTTGTGTCGACCATCACATCATGGGTACGGTCACACCGCGTCCCTGTAGTGATCGCTCCAGTCCGTGTAGCGGTCAATACGGATCCATTGTGGCGCGTATGGCTTCCTGGCGACGCCACCGGCGTTGGCCGGCGAAACGGAGAACACCCATGCCCACCCTTCGCAGCGATCGCCGCCGCCGGCGGCTGATCGCCCCCCTCATGGCGACGCTGGCGGCGGCCGCGAGCCTGACCGCCTGCGGCTCCGGCGACACCGGCGTCAGCGCCGCGGACGCCAAGACCCAGGCCGCCGACCTCGTCAAGGTCCTGAAGCTCCAGGACGGCGCCGCGCTCGGCGGCGACGTCACCTTCAAGCTCGGCGCCGCCCTCACGCTCTCCGGCCCGTCCGCCGGCAACGGCCAGTCGATGCGCAACGCCATCGAGCTGGCGGTGAAGCAGATCAAGGCGGCCGGCGGGCCCGCGATCCACCCGAGCGTCAAGGACATCAAGGGCCCCGACCCCGTCGCCGCCAAGCAGGCCGCGTCCGAACTCGCCTCCGAGGGCGTCCCGGCCAAGATCACCTCGATGGGCGACGGCCTCGGCGCGATGCTCGCCGACACCGACAAGAACAAGATCCTCAGCCTCGACGGCGTCGGCGGCGCCCAGGTCTTCACCCGGGGCACGAAGTACTTCTACGGCACCCGCGAGGTCGCGCCCTCCGACGCCGTCCCCGGCGCGCTGGAGTGGTTCAAGCGCACCCACCCGCAGGGCCGGACGGTCGGCCTCGCCGGCGTGGACCTCGGCGCCGCGAACGCCGCCATCAAGGCCGACATGACCGGGAAGTTCGCCGCCGCGGGCCTGACCTTCAACGGCCTGTGGGAGACCGCCGCGCCGAGCTCCCAGGACTTCGCGAGCATGATCGCCAAGATCAAGAAGAACCCGCCGGACCTGCTCTGGGTCGCCTTCAGCGGCGCCTCGCCCGGCGCGTTCGCCGCCCAGGCCAAGGCCGCCGGCATCAAGAGCGAACTCCTCGGCATCGAGTTCACGCAGGAGGCCGTCAAGGCGTCCAAGGGCGTCCTCGACTCCGACGGCCTCAAGTTCGCGATGGACTACTTCGACCCGTCCGCCCCGACGAACCCGCTGGCCAGGCTCTTCGCCGACGCCTACAAGAAGGCGTACGGGCAGCCGGCCGACTTCTACGCCGCCAACGCCTACGAGGAGACGCTGATGGTCTGGGACCTCATCCGCCGCGTGAAGGCGGCCGGCGGCGACCCCGGCGACAGCGCCCAGCTGAAGGCCGCGCTGGAGAAGGACCCGCGGTTCGCCTCGGTCTACGGCGGCGACGCCGCCACCGTCGGCACCCTGGAGATCGACCTGAAGACGCACGGCGTCGCGAGCCGCCCCATGGGCGTCTTCGAGTACAAGGACGGCAAGGTCAAGGCGCTCGCCACCTACGACGTCGACGGCCGGGGCTTCCGGCTCGCGGGCTGACCCGCTTCGCCTCCCGGGGGACGGCCCGCAGCGGCCGTCCACCGGGACCCTCGATCCGGGAGGATCCATGCACGACCTGCTGGACGGCGAACTCTGGCAGCTGACCGTCAACGGCCTCGTGCGGGGCGCCCTCTACGCCGCGCTCGGCGCCGGGCTGGCGCTCGTCATCGGGGTCACCAACCGCTTCCACTTCGCCTACGCGCTCACCTACACCGCCGCCCCCTACGCCGCCTACTGGGTGATGGACGGTCTCGGCGCGCCGTTCTGGCCGTCGGCGCTCGCCGGCCTCGCCGTCGCGGTCGCCGCCAGCATGCTGCTGGAACTCGGCGTCTACGAGCCCGTCGCCCGACGCGCCGCCGACCGCGCCATGCTCGCCGTGCTGGTGACCTCGATCGGCGTCAGCACCGCGGGCATCGCCCTGCTCCAGCTCAAGTTCGGCACCAGCAGCCTGCCGTTCTACGGACCGGACCAGGTGCAGCACCACCTCGGCTCGGCGCGGATCTCCAACTTCGACGTCGACCAGGCGGCCACCTGCCTCGTCCTCGTCCTCGCCCTCACCGCGTTCCTGGCGTGCACGCCGATCGGCCGCTCGATCAAGGCCGTCCGCAGCAACCCGGGCCTCGCCGCCGTGCTGGGGATCGGGGTCCGCCGCGTCAACCTCGCCTGCTTCGCCGTCGCCGGTCTCATCTCCGGCGCCTGCGCGCTCTGGTACGGCCTGCTCTACACGGTCCAGCCGACCATGGGCGACTCGACGGTCATCTACGGGTTCGTGGTGGCCTTCCTCGCGGGCACCCGCTCGTCGCCGCTGCGCGCGCTGCCCGTCGGGATCGGGCTCGGCCTGCTGGAGCAGTGGGCGTCGAACTGGCTGCCGCTGCAGTGGACGCAGACCGCCGTCTTCATCGTCCTCACCGCCTACCTCGCGTTCCTGGCGGTGAAGGACCGCCTGCCGCGCCCGCGCCCCGCCCGTCCCGTGCCGCTGGAGAAGGTCTGACGCCATGTGGATCAACTATCTGGACCAGGCGCTGCTGCTCGCGGCCCTCGCCGTCGGCGTCAACCTCCTCGTCGGCTACGCCGGGCAGGTCTCCGTCGCGCACGCGGCCTTCGCGGGCGTCGGCGGCTACGCCGTCTGCTTCCTCGCCGGCCAGCACGGCTGGCCCTACCTCGCCTCCCTCGCCGTCGCCGTGCTGGTCACCACCGTCCTCGGGGTGCTGATCGGGCTGATCGCGCTCGGGCTCGCCGAGGAGTTCCTCATCCTGATGACGCTGGCGTTCTCGCTCGGGATCATCGGCGTCCTCGCCACCTTCGACGCCCTCGGCGGCGTCACGGGCATCACCGGCGTCGACGGCCTGCGGCTGTTCGGGATGGAGCTGGACACCCCGGCCGACTGGCTGGTCCCGTCGGCGGTGGTGCTCGCCCTCGTCTTCGCCGTCTGCCGCCGCCTCGGCGAGTCCCCCTACGGGCAGGTGCTCAAGGGCATCCGCGAGGACGCCGTGGCGACCCGCGCGCTCGGCAAGAACACCTTCGGCTACAAGATCGGCATCTTCGCGATCACCAGCGGGCTGACCGGGCTGGTCGGCGGCCTCTACTCCGGCTGGCTCGGCCAGGCGACCCCGTCGGCGTACGGGTTCCCGCTCGCCATGGCGGTGTTCGCGATGGTCATCGTCGGCGGCAACGCCAACCTCGCCGGCTCGATCGCGGCCGGCGTCGTCCTCACGATGATCGAGCCGGTGCTCCGCCAGGTCCTCGCCGTGCAGAGCACCCAGGCCGCGCTCGTGCAGGTGGTGCTGTACGGCGCCCTGCTGCTGCTCGTCATGCTCGTCCGGCCGCAGGGCCTGTTCCGTGAGCGCCCCCGGAAGATCGCGATACCCGACGCGCCCGCCGCGCCCGCAGTGCGCGCCTCGTCCGGTTTCGAGCCGCGGGCGCGGACCTCGCCGCGTCCCGCGCCCGCCGACCGGACGCCCTACGCCGAGGCCGACGTCGTGCTCCGCGCCGAGGGGCTGTCCAAGCGCTTCGGCGGCATCACCGCCGCCAAGAACATCGACCTCGAACTGCGCCGCGGCACCGTCACGGCGCTCGTCGGCCCGAACGGCGCCGGCAAGACCACCGCGTTCAACCTGCTCACCGGCACCGTCGTCCCCGACACCGGCTCGGTGACGCTGAACGGCGCCGAGCTGGTCGGGATGCGCCCGGACCTGATCGTCCGCGCCGGGCTGGCGCGCACCTTCCAGGACGTGCGGCTGCTCAACCGGCTGACGTGCCTGGAGAACGTCATGCTCGCCGTCCCCGGCCAGCCGGGCGAGCGGCTCGGCCGGCTGTTCGCGCCCGGCCGGGCCGTCTCCCGCGCGGACCGGGAGGCCGCCGCGGAGGCGATGCGGTGGCTGGAGTTCGTCGGCATGGCGGACCAGGCCGCGGCACCGGCCGACGCGCTGTCCTACGGCCAGTCGAAGCTGGTCTCGCTGGCGCGGGCGCTGGCGACCCGGGCCGAGGTGCTGCTGCTCGACGAACCGGCCTCCGGCGTCGACGCGGCCTGGGTGGAGACCATGCTCGCCATGGTCGCGGCGGTCCGGGACGAGGGCCGGACCGTCTGCCTGGTCGAGCACAACCTCGACGTCGTCCGCCGGCTCGCCGACCACACCTGCTTCATGGAACTCGGCGAGATCACCGCGTCCGGCACGCTCGACGAGCTGACCGGTTCCGCCCGCCTCGCCGAGGCGTACTTCGGCGCCCAGTGACGAGGAGGACCCGATGTCCCAGAACAGCGCGCCGCTGCTCGACGTGAGCGGCCTGGTCGCCGGCTATGGCCGCAAGGAGGTGCTCCACGGCGTCGGCCTCCGCGTCGAGGCGGGCGAGATCGTGACCCTGATGGGCCACAACGGCGCGGGCAAGACGACCACGATCCGGGCGGTGCTCGGGGCCGTCCGCCCGCGCGCCGGCACCGTCCGGATCGCCGGGCGCGACACCACCCGCCGGCCCGTCCGCAAGGCCGTCGCGGCGGGCGTCGCCATGATCCCGTCCGAGCGGTTCGTGTTCCCCGACCTGTCGGTGCACGACAACCTCCTGCTGGGCGCCGCCAACGCCCCGTCCGGCTCCAGCACCGCGCAGCGCCTCGCGACGGTGAAGGAGCTCTTCCCGATCCTCGGCGAGCGCTGGAGGCAGCCGGCCGGCTCGATGTCGGGCGGGCAGCAGCGGATGGTCAGCCTGGGCATGGCGCTGATGGCCCGGCCCCGCCTGCTGCTGCTGGACGAACCGTCCCTCGGCCTCGCGCCCTCGGTCGTCGAGACCATCTTCGGCCGCCTGCGCTCCCTCGCCGACGACGAGGGGATCGGCGTCCTGCTCCTCGAACAGAACGTCAAGCAGGCCCTGAAGATCGCCGACCGCGCCTACGCGATGCGCTCCGGCAGCGTGATCCTCGAAGAGACCGCGGACGAGCTGCGCGGCCGCACCGACTTCTGGGACCTCTTCTGACCGCCCCGATCCTGACCGCCCCGACCGGGGACGCCGGAAAGGTTCCCTCCCCGGTGACCGGTTCCTGTCATCCTGCCTCGCTTGTTGGGGTGCGCACGGTGCGTGGATGATGATCAGAAGCATCTCGGAAGCCGCTGGTCATCGGAGGTGGGAATGCTCGCCAGGCGGTTCGGCTACGCGGTCTCTCCCGAGCCGGCGGCGACCGCCACCCCGTCCGTCCTCGGCCAGCTCGACAAGGCCGCACGCCTGGACCGGGTGCTCTTCATCGGCGTCTCGGTGTGCGGCGCGGCGATGGCCGTGGGCATGATCATCGCGCTCAGGGACGAACTGTCCTTCGCCGGCCTCGTGGGCGGGGTGCTCGCCGGGGAGGCGGCCTTGCTGGTCATATGGCTGGCGGCGAGGAGCCAGGAGCGGGTGCGCGGCCCCGGTGGCGAGGGTCTGACGGGACCGGAGGCACACCGCCTCAGAAGGGTCCTGGCCGAGCAGCCCTGGCAGGTCTGGCCCTGCCGCGTGGAACTCGTCCGCGACTATGTGAACCCCTCGACGCTGGTTCACGTGTTCCTTCTGGACCCGGACCAGAACGTGGCGGGGGTGATGAAGACCCGGCTCCAGCGCGCCATCTGGAATGCCATGACCGACGGCTACGGCGTGCTGTGGTTCGCCGGAGATCTGAGGTTCGGCGGCGCGCTCGCTCACCCGGCCGACCCCACCGACCCGACGGTGTCGTATGCGAGCGCCGTCCCGCAGCAGCCCGCCACCGCGTCGTCCGGCGATTCCGTCGTCATGGAGGAACTCCAGCGGCAGGCGATCGGCTGGACCTTCGGCCAGCTTTGACCTCAAGCGCTTGAGGTGTGCTGTCCTGCTGGACATGAGCACCTTCACCATCCAGGACGTCTCCCGGCGCACGGGGCTCAGCGAGCCGACGCTGCGCTATTACGAGGACGTCGGGCTCGTCGGGCCGATCCGGCGGGACGAGAGCAGCGGGCACCGCCGCTACGGCGTCGAGGACCTCGACGTGCTGGAGGCGCTGGCCTGCCTCCGCGCCGCCGGGGTGGGGATCGACGACATGCGCGCCTACCAGGCCAACCGTGCCCGCGGCCGGGCCGCGGCGGGGGAGCAGCGCGACCTGCTGCTGCGGCACGCCGAGCGCGTCGAGGCGGAGATCGCCGCCCGGCGGGCGCGGCTCGGCTACCTGCGCGACAAGGCGGCGCTGTGGGACGCCCGCGACCGCGGTGACGCCGCCGAAGAGGCCGAGGTGACGCGGCGCCTCGTGGAGTCGGTCGACCGGCTGGAGCTCCTGCGATGAGCCGGGTCCTGGTCACCGGCGGGTCGGGCTACCTCGGCACGCACCTTGTCGCCGCGCTGCTGCGGGACGGCAGGGAGGTGCGCGCCACGGTGCGCTCGACGGCCCGCGAGGCCGACGTGCGCGCGGCCGTGCGACGCGGCGGCGCGGACGACTCCGGCCTGGAGGTCGTCGCGGCGGACCTGACGGCCGACGACGGCTGGGCCGCCGCGGTGGCCGGCTGCGCCGAGGTCCACCACGTCGCCTCGCCGATCCCGGCCGCCCGGCCCGACGACCCGGACGAGCTGATCGTCCCCGCCCGCGAGGGCACGCTGCGGGTGCTGCGCGCCGCGCGCGCGGCGGGCGCCCGCCGCGTGGTGCTGACCTCGTCCTTCGCCGCGGTGGGGTATACGCCGAAGCCGGGCGCCGAGTACACCGAGGACGACTGGACCGATCCCGGCACGCCGGGGCTGGCGCCCTACCCGCGCTCCAAGACGATCGCCGAGCGCGCTGCGTGGGACCTGATGGGCGACGGGGACGGCGGCACCGAACTGGTCGCCGTGAACCCGACCGGCATCTTCGGGCCCGCCCTCACATCCGTCCCGGGCTCCTCGATCCAGCTGATCAAGGCCATGCTCGACGGCGCGATGAAACGCGCGCCGCGGCTGCGCTTCGGCATCGTCGACGTCCGCGATGTGGCCGACCTGCACATCCGCGCGATGGCGGCGCCCGGCGCCGCGGGCCGTCGCTTCCTGGCCGTCGGCGACGGCCCGGCGCTCAGCCTCCTGGACATCGCCGCCGTCCTGCGCCGGCGGCTCGGCCCGCTCGCCGCACGGGTGCCCACGGAGGAGGAGCCGGGTGACGGGCCGCCGCGGCCGATCATCCGCAACGACCGGGCCCGGACGGAACTCGGCTGGCGGCCGCGTCCGGCCGAGACGACGATCGTGGAGTCCGCCGAAAGCCTCCGCGACCTCGACCTCCTCAAGGCGAACGAATGACGCTTCAAGGCGTCGGCAGCTTCGCCCAGACGGCCTTACCGCCCTCGACGAGCGGGCGGACGCCCCAGCGGTCCTGGACGAACTCGGCGACGAGGCGGAGCCCCCGGCCCGAGACCGCCGCGTGGTCCTCCGGCCGGACGACCGGACGGCCCTCACCCGCGTCCCACACCTCGATCACGGGCCGCCCGTCGTGCTCGTCGCGCCGGAGACGGACGACGATCGGCCCCTCACCGTGCCTGTAGGCGTTGGTGACCAGCTCGCAGACGATCAACCGGCCCAGGTAGTCGTCCGCGATGCCCCAGTCCGCGAACTGCTTGGCAAGGAACTCGCGCGCGAGCCGAGGCGCCGCATCGGTCGAGTCGAGAACGAGCGTGGGGGGCTCGGATGCCGCTGGTGAAGTCATCGGTACACCCTTGGAACGTTGGCCACTGGTCACCGCCCAGTTAGCCACCATGCGCTCGCGGAGCGTCACGAAGCGCAGGTGAAGCTGGACAAGTTCCGCTGGCAAGTTCGCCGGACTTGCTCCCCGGTTGGGCTTGCTTGAGGGACGATGACGGCATGACGCCACGGCGCAACAAGGGCAAGGTCAGCCCGTCCCTCCTGCCGTTCGGGCGGCGGTTCCGGCGGTTCCGGGAGGCGATGGGGTGGAGTCAGGAGAACCTCGCCGCGCGAGCGCGCGGCGGTCAAGGCGTCACCCCCCAGTACATCGGCGCGATCGAGACGGGCCGAACCCGCTGCACGCTGGAATTCGCCAAGGAGATGGACGAGGTTCTCAAGGCGAACGGCGAATTGGTCGCGCTCTGGGAAGATCTGGTGAAGGACGCGGCCTTTCCCGTGTGGTTCGACTGGGTGAGCATCGAGGAATCGGCGGGAGCGCTGGAGAGCTGGCAGACCATGCTCGTCCACGGCTTGTTGCAGACACCCGCGTACGTGGCCGCGTTGCTGCACGGTAATGCCGAAGCGATCGAGGCCCGTCTCAAGCGGCAGGAGATCCTCGCCCGAGAGGACCCGCCGGACTGCACCTTCTTGCTGGACGAAGGCGTCCTGTATCGCGAGGTCGGCGGGCCGGAGGTGATGAGAGACCAGCTGGAAAACCTGCTGAACCCGCCGTCCGACCGGATCACGGTGCAGGTGGTCCCGTCCCACGGCGAGCACATCGGCAACGTCGGGTCGTTCACATGCGCGACGTTGGAAGACCTAACCGAGGTGGCGTATGTGGAGACCGTGGCGCGCGGTTTCACGATGGGCGAGATCGAGGACATCATCGAGGTGCGTCGTGCGCTCAGGGAGATACGCTCTCTTGCACTACCCGTCGGCCAGTCGGCCGACTTGATTTCAAGAACGGTGAAGGACAGATGGACTTGAACGATCTTCGCTGGCGCAAGGCGTCACGCAGCGCTTCGAACGGCGGGGAGTGCGTCGAACTGGCGTCCGCTGCCGGTGTCGTCGCCGTCCGTGACTCGAAGGACCCGGACGGCCCCAAGCTCGTCGTGGGCCGCGAGCAGTTCGCCACCCTGATGGCGGCCTTGAAGCACTGACACTCTCGCTGGCTGGTCTGTCGACCTGGTTCTAAGGATGGTGAAGGACGGATGGACCTGACTACGGCCACTTGGCGTAAGAGCAGTCGCAGCGGCGGCACCGGGGGCGAGTGCGTCGAGGTCGCGGACTTGGCCGGTGTCGTCGCCGTCCGCGACTCGAAGGACCCGGACGGCCCCAAGCTCGTCGTACGCCGCGACGAGTTCGCCACCCTGATGGCGGCGCTGAAGCACTGACACTCTCCGGCCAACGAGCCGTTGAGGTGTGGCGTGGTGTCCTTATTCTCATAAGGGCGCCACGCCACGACTCAATGGGGAGCACGGGCGGTCAGATCCAGGTGGGAAGGGCGTTCTCGGCGTAGCGGGCGCCGAAGCCGCCGGTCGGCAGGATCTGGGCGATGGCGTCCAGGTCGTCGCCAGTGAGGGCGAGGTCGGCGGCGGTGGTGTTCTCCTCGACTCGCTGGGGGCTGCGGGTGCCCGGGATCGGGACGATGTCGTCGCCCTGCGCCAGGATCCAGGCCAGCGCCAGCTGCGAGACGGTCGCGTTCTTGGTGGCGGCGAGTTCGGTGAGCTGCTGAACGGCCTTCAGGTTCTTTTCGAAGTTGCCGGGCTGCCAGCGGGGATCGTGGTTGCGCATGTCGGTGGCGTCGTAGGACCCGGCGGGCTTGGCGGTGCCGGTGATGAAGCCGCGGCCCAGCGGTGAGTAGGCGACGAACCCGATGCCGAGTTCGCGCAGCACCGGGAACAGCTGCTCCACGTCGCGTTCGAACAGCGAGTACTCGGTCTGCAGCACCGAGACGGGCTGGACGGCGTGGGCCTTGCGGATGGTCTGCGGGCCGGCCTCCGACAGGCCGAAGTACTTCACCTTGCCCGCGTCGATCAGTTCCTTGACCGTGCCGGCGACGTCCTCGATCGGCACGTCGGGGTCGACGCGGTGCTGGTAGAGCACGTCGAGGTGGTCGACGCCCAGGTAGCGCAGGCTGTTGTCGGCGACCTTGCGGATGTTGTCGGGGCGGCTGTTGAGGGCGCGCGTGAACCCGTTGGTCAGGTCGAAGCCGAACTTGGTGGCGATGACCACCTCGTCGCGGACGCTCTTGAGCGCCCTGCCGACGAGGATCTCGTTGGAGCCGGTGCCGAGGCCGTAGAGCTCGGCGGTGTCGAAGAACGTGACGCCCAGGTCGAAGGCGCGGCGGATGGCGGCGATGCCCTCCCGCTCGTCGCCGGGGCCGTAGGCCATCGTCAGCCCCATCGTGCCGTAGCCGATGGCCGAGGTGACCAGGCCCTGGCGCCCCAGAGTGCGCTGCTGCATGACCAACCCTCCGTGAAGGAATCGCAAGGAACGAACCAAACCGTTCGGTATGGTCCGGCTCCACCGTACCCACCTCCGCGAGCGCGTCAAACCGAACGGTTCGGTTGGCTAGGGTGGGGCCATGGCCAGCACCGAGCCCGCCCGCGCCGACTCCACCCGGGACCGGATCGCCGCCGCCGCCCGCGACGAGTTCGCCCGGCACGGAATCGCCGGCGCCCGGGTCGACCGGATCGCCAAGGCCGCCCGGACCAGCAAGGAACGCGTCTACGCCTACTTCCGCAGCAAGGAGAAACTGTACGAACACGTCGCCGCCGCCGAACTCGCGGCGGCGGCCGGTGCCGTCCATCTGGACCCCGCCGATCTGCCCGCCTACGCCGGGCAGCTGTTCGACTACTTCACCGCGAATCCCGACCGGTACCGGTTCGTCGCCTGGGGCCGCCTGGAACCGGCCGTCGCACCCGACGGCGACCGCGGCCCGTACCGCGACGCGATCCTCGCCAAGATCGAGACCGTCCGCCGCGCCCAGGAGGCGGGCGACCTCGACCCCGCGTGGGATCCCGTCGACGTCCTGGCCCTGGTCTCCCAGATCGCGCACACCTGGCTCGACCAGGCCGAGATGGCCGCCGTCGCCCGCCGCGCCGCCGCGGACACGGCGCCGGCCGTGCGCCGCGCCGTCGTCATCCGCGCCGTCACCGCGATCTTCCCGCCCGCCCGGCGCCCTTCCTGAGGGACCTCGGGTCGGGAAGGGAGCCCCGGCCTTTGTGGGGCCCGGGCTCCGGTGGGGCCGGTTCAGCGGAAGGTGTGCTCCATCTCGCCGATGCCCTCCACCCAGGTGCGCAGCGTCTCGCCGGGGCGAAGGAAGCGCTGGGGGCTCCTGCCGAGGCCGACGCCGTCCGGGGTGCCGGTGAAGATCACGTCGCCGGGGCGCAGGGTGATGACCTGCGACAGCTTCGCGATCGTGCGGGGGATCGAGAAGATCAGCCTGGACGTGCGGCCGTCCTGCACCGTCTCGCCGTCGATCGCGCAGCCGAGCGCGAGGTCGTCGCGGTCGGGGAGCTCGTCGAGGGTGACGAGCCAGGGGCCGATCGGCGCGAACCCCGGGTAGGACTTGGCGAAGCCGAACTGCGGGGCCTCGCCGGTGAACTGGAGGATCCGTTCCGAGAGGTCCTGCCCGACCGAGAGGCCGGCCACGTGGTCCCAGGCCGCTTCGGCCGTGACGCGGTGGGCCGTCCGGCCGATGACCGCGACGACCTCGACCTCCCAGTCGGTGTGGCCGCCGTCGGGCAGGGCGATCTCGCCGTAGGGGCCGGTGATGGACGAGGCGAACTTGGTGAAGACCGGCGGCAGGTCCTTCGGCGGCTCGAAGCCGGTCTCCGCGGCGTGGTCGGCGTAGTTCAGCCCGATCGCGACGACCTGGGACGGCGCGGGCGACGGCGAGCCCAGCCGGGCCGCGTCGATCTCGACGTCGGGCACGGGGGCGGCGGTGGCCGCCCATGCGGTGAAGGCGTCCCAGTGGTCGTAGACGCTCTGCGGGTCGGGGCCGAAGCGGCCGTCCGAGGCGGTCGCGATGTCCGCGGCCTTGCCGTCGGAGACGACCAGTACGGCCCGGCCCGCGTGGTTGGCGATGCGCATGTCTTCCTTACAGGTGGCCGTCGATGAGGCCCGTCAGGAGCCGCTCGAAGGTCTCGGGGTGCTCGATCTGCGTCCAGTGGCCGCACCGCCCGAGGACGTACAGGTCCGCGTTCGGGATCGCGGCGGCGAAGTACTCGCTCGCGGCGACCGGGATGATCCGGTCGTCGCGGCCGTGGACGCAGAGCACCTCGTGGGTGATGGTCGCGAGTTCCTCGCGCGTGAAGAAGCGCCGGGCGCCGTTCGGGTCGAACGACGCCTCGTGGGAGCGGCGGACGTCCTCGCGGTTCACGTAGGCCATCCGCTCGGCCACGACCCGGTCGACGGTGGCGCGCAGGGGGTCGAGGTCGTACACGAACTCGCTGAGCAGCCCCTTGAGGGACTCGGCGCTCGGGCTCGCGTAGAACTCGCGCAGGTGCGCGAGGCCGGGGCTGACCGGCATGTCCGGTGCGCCGCCGCTGCCCATCAGCAGGACCTTGCCGATCAGATCGGGCCGGGCCAGCGTCATCAGCAGCGCGAGCTGGCCGCCCATCGAGTTGCCGACCAGGTGGACCTTCTCCAGGCCGAGCCCGTCCACCAGCGCGAGCAGCGCCTCGGCCCGCAGCTCGTTGAACGGGCCCATGCCGCGCGGCGCGTCGACGGGGTGCGAGGAGTCCCCGAACCCGATCTGGTCGGGCGCCAGGCACCAGAACCGGGGCCCGAGATCGGTGATGATCCGCTCCCAGTTGGACAGCCCGGTCGCGCCCGGCCCGGAGCCGTGCAGGAACAGCACGGCCTCCGAGCCCCGCTCGCCCGCCTCGTGCAGCCGGAACGTCAGCTCGCCGCCGCGGACCTCGACCGCGACGTCGGACGAGGTGATCACAGGTGCACCTCCGCGAGCCTCTCGGCGCCGAGGTGCCGGCCGCCCCACGCCTTGGCGAGCGGGTCGCCGAAGAGGAAGGCGTGGCTCCCGGCCGCGATGGCGTCCTGGAACCTCGTCTGCAGCGGGTGGTCGACGAAGGCGGAGCGGCCCGACGAGACCCGCATCAGCGCCTGGACGGTGTCGACCGCCGCGTTCGCCGACCGGGCGACGTCCCAGCGCCAGAAGGCGCGCTGTTCCGGCGACGGGATCTCGCCGCGCTCCGCGTGCTCCATCAGCTCGGAGGCCGTCCGCCTGACCTTCAGGACGGCGGCGTCGAGCTGCCAGGCCGCCTCGGCGAGATGGTCCTGCACGACGGGCTCCTCGCGGAGCAACTGGCCGTAGTTGGTGCGGCGGGCGCGGGTCTCGGTGACCCACTGGTCGTAGAAGCCGAGGCAGGCGCCGAGCGCTCCGGCGGCGATGATCAGGTTGAACGTGACCGCCCACGGCGTCCGGTACAGCGGCCCGTCGTTGAGCTCCTGGCCGGGCAGCGGGGTGCCGAGGCCGTGCGTGTAGTACACGTGCGACTGGCCGCGGTGCTCGGGCACGAACACGCCGTCCACGACGATGTCGTTGGAGCCGGTGCCGCGCAGGCCCGCGACGTTCCAGGTCTCCTCGATCCGGTAGTCGGCCTCGTCGAGGATCACGGAGGTGAAGTCGGGGTACTCGGTGCCGTTCACCTCGCGGCGCCCGGCGATGCCGCCGAGGATGACGCCGGAGCAGATCCCGCTGCCGGAGGAGAAGCTCCACCGCCCCGACACCCGGTAGCCGCCGGGGACCTTCTCGATCCTGCCGGTCGGCGTGTACGACGAGGCGATCCTGCGGCCCGGGTCGTCGCCCCAGACCTCCTTCTGCGTCTCCTCGGGGAACAGGGCGATCTGCCACGGGTGGACGCCGACGACGGACGCCACCCAGCCCGCGGACGCCGACGCGCGGCCGATCTCGATCACCGTGTCGGCGTACTCGGCGAGGTGGGCCTCGCCGCCGCCCCAGCGGGCCGGCTGCAGCGCGCGCAGCACGCCCGTCGACTCCAGCGCCGCGACGGCCTCCTCGGTGAGCCGCCCCTGCTCCACGCTCGCCGCGTCGGCCGCGGCGAGCGCGGGCGCGGCGGCCCGCGCCTTCTCGATCATGCTCATGGTCATTCCGTCCCGTTCCCGACGAAGGCCCGCACGATCGCCTGGAAGCGCGCGGCCTGCTCGATCTGCGTCCAGTGGCCGCACTTGTTGATCACGTAGAGGTCCGCCTGAGGCAGGTGCTCGGCGAGGTAGCGGCCGCATTCGAGCGGCACGATGACGTCCTGGCGGCCGTGCACCACCAGGGCCGGGACGTCGATCTTCGCGAGGTCGTCCGGCTCGAAGGCGAGCATCTCCGGCCCGAACATGGCCCGGTGCCCGGCCTCGATCCAGGGCCGCCGCACGATCGGCATCCGCTCCGCCGCGACCGCCTCGACCGTGTCGCCGAAGGCGCTCTTGTCGTGCACGAACTGGATGAGCAGGTCCGCCATCGCCTCGACGGTGGGATCGTCGAAGTAGGTGATGAGCTTGATCAGCTCGGGCGTGGGCTCCAGGCCCGGCATGCCGCCCGAGCCCATCAGCACGAGCCCGGAAACGAGGTCCGGCCGGAGCTGGGCGATGCGCAGCGAGTACATCCCGCCCATCGAGTTGCCGACGAGGACGACCTTCTCCAGGCCCAGCGCGTCCACGAGTTCCAGCAGCGCCTCGATGCGGACCTCGGCCTGCGCCGTGAACCCCTGCGGCTGCGGGTCCGGATGGCTGGAGTCGCCGAAGCCCAGGATGTCGGGGGCGACGCAGTGGTAGGTGTCGCCGAGCCCCTCGATGACCTCCCGCCAGTTGGACGCGGCGGTCACGCCCGGCCCGGACCCGTGCAGGAAGAGCAGGGCGGGCGCGCCCGGCGTGCCGGTCTGGTTGACGCGCAGGTGGCGGCCGCCGCCGATCGCGACGTCCTCGGTGCGGATCGCGGCGGTCATTCGCCCGCCTCCCCGCCGGCGACGGTGCGGAAGATGCCGGGCGGCCCGTCGATGTACGCCTGGGAGCGGTGGTGGCCCCAGATCGACGGCAGGTCGTGGTTGCCCGCGACCCACGTCAGGTCGTCGACGGTGATCCCGCCGTGCCCGTACTCGATCTGCATCGACGACGGGGTCTGCACGTAGATGGAGGTCATCAGGTCGTTGGTGTGCCGGCCGAGCGACAGCAGGATCTCCCGCTCCGGGTCGGCGGTGAACAGGTCGATCGCGGTGCCGAGGTCGTCGAACGACTCGACCTCCAGCATCAGGTGGTTGATCCCCGTCATGCCGGGGATCTCGGCGACCGCGAGGGAGTGGTGGCGGCCGTTGCAGTGGTAGAAGCGCAGGTTGAAGATGTCGCTCTTCACCCGGTCCGACAGCCGGAAGCCGAGCGTCTCGGCGTAGAACGCGTCGGCCCGCTCCAGGTCCGGCACGATCAGCACGACGTGGCCGAGGCCGAGGTCGCCGGTGACGAACCGGCCGCGCATGGGGCGTCCGGGGAAGAACGAGTTCGGGTGCGAGTACTGCCCCCACACCAGCTCGTGCCGGTTGCCGAACGGGTCGGCGAACCAGTGCAGCTCGCTGACCTGGCGCTCCTTGAGCTCCTCGGCGGTCCCGGCGTGCAGTTCGACGCCCTTGCCGCGCAGCTCGGCGACGTAGGCGCGCAGCTCGGTCTCGTTGCCGCAGTCCCAGCCGATGTAGCGGAGCTCGTCCTGCTCCGCCGGGTGGACGGCGATCCGGTAGCCCTTGTCGTCGACCTTGACGCGGACCGCGCCGTCGGGACCGTCGCCGGCGATGACCGCGCCGAGCAGCCGGGTGGCGTAGTCGCGCCACTCCTCGGCCTTCGGCGACGCGATCCCGAGATAGGCGAGTTGCGAAATCACAGCATGACCTCCGGGGCGGACGAGTCGAGGAGCGCGGCGCCGTAGTACTGGCCGACGCCGTCGGAGACGAGGAACGCGTGGCCGAGTTCGGCGATGACGTCCTGGTAGAGGCGGTGCAGCGGGTGGTCGACGAAGACGGTGCGGCCCGAGGCGACCCGCATCAGCTTGTTGATCGCGAAGCCGGTCTCCTGGCAGCCCTTGGTGACGTTCCACCGGAGCCGGGCGCGCTGCCGCTTGTCCAGGAACGCGCCGGCCTCGGCGGCCTCGGTGATCGTGTCGATCGCGTCGTACATCTTCATGACGGCCGCGTCGTGCACCCATTCGGCCTCGGCCAGGTGCATCTGCATCAGCGGGTCGTCGGCGTAGGTGCCGCCCCAGTTCGCCTTGCGGACGCGGGTGTCGGCCGTCCAGTCGTCGAGGACGCGGCGGGCGAGCCCGAGCATCGGCGCGACCAGCACCAGGTTGAACATGACCGCCCACGGCACCTTGTAGAGGGCGCTCGGGTTGGTCTCCATGCCCGGCGCGGGACGGTCGGGGTTGTACTCGTAGAGCGGGCTGGACAGGAAGCGGCGCTCGGGGATGAAGGCGTCGGCGACGACGATGTCCTTGCTGCCGGTGCCGCGCGAGCCGCGGACGTGCCAGGTGTCGTCGATGGAGTACTGGTCGCGGTACAGCAGCGCGGACCCGTAGTTCGGGACCTCGACGCCCGGCGCGACCTCGACCTTTCCGGCGAACCCGCCGAGGATCACGCCCTGGGCGTGGTCGCAGCCGGAGGAGAACGACCAGCGGCCGTGCACCCGGTACCCGCCGTCGACCGGCTCGATCCTCCCGGTCGGCGCGTAGGAGGACGAGGCGTTCCAGTCCGGGTCGGACTCCCAGATCTCGGCCTGCGTCTCCTCGGGGAAGAGGGCCAGCTGCCAGGGGTGCGACCCCATGACCCCGGCCACCCAGCCGGCGGACGGCGCGATCCGGCCGAGTTCGTAGACGCTCGCGAGGTGCTCGCGCAGCGAGAGCTCGGCGCCGCCCCAGCGCTTCGGCTGGAGGCCGCGCATCAGCCCGGTCTCGCGCATGTACGTGAAGGCCCGGCCGGTCAGCGCGCGCTGCTCGGCCGAGAGGTCCTCCTCGGCGCGGAGCTCCGGCTCCAGCCGGCGGATCTCGTCCAGGACGGTCATCGGTGACGTTCCTTCGGTGTGGGGAGGGCGGGAGAGCGTGACCGGCATCTCTGTAACAGTCACTACATGGACCGTAGAGCGAGCGCTCCGGGGAAGGCAAGAGGGGGCGGCAAGATTCTGTGACCGCGCGCACAGCTCCCCGTCGTTCGATGCCGCCGGCCGGTTGAGCGTGTGGGCTGCTGAAATCGGATGCGATCAGGCCGGGGGAGGGGCGGGGCGAACCTTCGGCCGGTCCGGCCGGGGTTGCGCTCGGCTGGTGACTGGTGTCACGGTAAAGGTCTGTAGTAATCACTCCATGGAGGAGCTGCCGTGCCGCACACCCCACCCTGGGAGCCGGGGTTGCTCGCGTCGCTGACCGGGGTCGGCCCCGGACCGAGCGCCCGTGACAAGCGGGTCGCGCTGCGCGCCGCGCTCGCCGCGGCCGTGCCCCGGCCGGAGGCGGACGGGCCGGGCACGGGGATCGAGCCGCTGGTGCTGCCCGGCGCGACCGACGCCCTCGGCGCCCGGCTCGTCGAGGACGCCGGCTTCGCCGCCGTCTACGCCACCGGCGCCGGGCTCGCGAACGCCGGCTTCGGCCTGCCCGACATCGGGCTGATCTCCCAGACCGAGGTCGCCGACCACGCCGGACGGCTCACCGAGGCGACCCGCGTCCCGCTCGTCTGCGACGCCGACACCGGGTACGGCGGCCCGCTCGCGGCGATGCGCACCGTCCGGCTGCTGGAGCGCGCCGGGGTGGCGGGCCTCCAGCTGGAGGACCAGGAGATGCCCAAGCGGTGCGGCCACTTCGACTCGCACGCGCTGATCCCGTCCGGGCACATGCAGACCAAGATCGCGGCGGCGTGCGAAGCGCGCACCGACGACGCGCTCGTGATCATCGCGCGCACGGACGCCCGGTCCGTGCACGGGATCGACGAGGCCATCGAGCGCGGCCGCGCCTACGCCGACGCCGGCGCCGACGTGCTGTTCGTCGAGGCGCCCCGGACGGTCGACGAGCTCGCCCTGGTCGGGCGCGAGCTGGCGGGCGTCCCGCTGATCGTCAACGTGGTCGAGGGCGGCAGGACCCCGCAGCTCGGCGTGGCGGAGTACGCCGAACTGGGCTTCGGCGTCGTGCTGTTCGCCAACTACCTGATGCGCTCGATGCACCTCGCCGGGCAGGAGGCGCTGGCGCACCTGAAGGAGCACGGCGAGACCGCGTCCCGCGCCGGGCGGATGGCCGGATGGGAGCAGCGGCAGAGCCTGTTCAACCTGCCGCGCTTCAGCGCCGCCGAGAGCGCGCTGGACCGGGAGTACGGGAGCGGCTCGTGAGCTCCGTCCCCGGCCTGCCGGTCGAGACCGCGCTGCCCGAGCGCGTCGGCGTCCTCGTCCTCGGCGCGGGACTCGCCGGCTGCGCCGCGCTGCTCGCCGCGGCCGAGGCGGGACGGTACGCGCTGCTGCTGGAGAAGACCGGCGGCATCGGCGGCTCCACCGTGAAGTCGGCGGGCCTGTCCGCGTTCGCCGGCACCGACGAGCAGGCCGAGCAGGGCATCGCCGACTCCGCCGACCTGCTCCGCAAGGACCTCCTCGACGTCGGGAAGGACCGCAACGACCCGGCGCTCGTCGACCTGTACTGCGAGCACCAGCTGGAGACGTACCGGTGGCTGAAGGACCACGGCGTCCGGTACGGGGAGATCCACGCCGCCTCGGGCCAGTCGGTGCCGCGCAGCCACCCCGCCGACACCACCCGCATGCTGGAACTGCTGCTCAAGGCGGCCGGCGACCTCGGCGCGCGCGTCATGCTCGACGCGCCCGCCCACCGGCTGCTGCACGACGGCGCCCGCGTGACCGGCGTCCGGCTCGCCGACGGCCGCGAGGTGGCGGCCGACGCGGTCGTCCTCGCCACCGGCGGGTTCTCGATGAACCCGGACCTGCTCGCCACCTTCGCGCCGCAGATGGAGCACGCGCTCCGCCAGGGCGGCGCGGGCAACCAGGGCGACGGCCTCAAGATGGCCATGGCGCTCGGCGCCGGCGTCCGCGACACCCCCTACATCAAGGGCACCTACGGGCACTTCCACGTCGAGCACCCCGACGAGGACGGCACCGGCATCCTCGCCGTCTACAAGGGCGCGATCGCGGTCAACCGCGAAGGCCGCCGCTTCGTGGACGAGTCGCGGAACTACAAGGAGATCGGCGACGCCGCGCTCGCCCAGCCCGGCGTGACCACCTGGCAGGTCTTCGACGCCCGGACGATGGCCCTCGCCAACGACGAGGTCCCGATCTACGAGTTCGCGGGACGCGAGCGGGCCGGGATGCTGCTCAGGGCCGACACGATCGCGGGCCTGGAGGCCGAGATCGGCCTCCCCGAAGGCTCCTTGCGGCGCACCGTCGCGGACTACAACGCCGCGATCGCGTCCGGGCGGGACGACGCGTTCGGGCGCGTCCACCTGTCCGGCGGCGTGGGGGAGCGGACGCCGATCGACCAGCCGCCCTTCTACGCCCACCCCTCCGGCACCGTCGTGCTCGCGACGTACTGCGGCCTCACCGTCGACACCCGGATGCGGGTCCTCGACTGGTGGGGCGAGCCGATCGGGCGCCTCTACGCCGCCGGCGAGATCACCGGCGGATTCCACGGTGCCGGCTACATGACCGGCACCTCCATCGGCAAGTCCGGCGTCTTCGGTCGGATCGCCAGCCGGAACGCGGCCGGCGAGGAGAGCGAGCTCCAATGGTGACGTCCGCCTTCGATCTGACCGGCCAGGTCGCCCTGGTCGTCGGCGTGGCCTCCGGCGGCCTCGGTGAGCGCGCGGCGCACGCGCTCGCGGACGCGGGAGCGCGGACCGCCGTCGCCGACCTGCCGGCGCGCGACGCCGACCTCGCCGCCACGGCACGCGACCTCGGGACGAGCGCGCATGAGGTCGACGTCACCGACGAGGCGTCCGTCGCCGCCCTCTTCGAGAACGTGATCGCCGCGCACGGGCGGCTCGACATCGTCGTCAACGCCGCGGGCGTCATGCTGCGCAAGCCGTACGACGAGACCACGGTCGAGGAGTTCGAGCGGGTCGTCCGGGTCAACCTGACCGGCACGTGGCTGGTCGGACGCGAGGCCGGCAAGGCCCTCACCCGGCAGGGGAGCGGCGGCCGCATCGTCAACCTCACCACCGTCTACGCCGAGCGCGTCGGACCCGTCCCCGAGTCGGCGTACTACTCGTCCAAGGCCGGCGTCGTGAACGTGACGCGGGCGCTGGCCGCCGAACTCGGCCCGCACGGCGTCAACGTCAACTGCCTGGCCCCCGGCGTCTTCTACCCCACCCAGATGACCGCCGCGCTCGGCGCCGACCCCGACCGGCTGGCGTGGTTCGGCGAGCGCACCATGCTCGGCCGCCTCGGCGACCCCGCCACCGACTTCGCCGGCCCCCTGCTCCTGCTCGCGAGCCCCGCCGCCTCGTACATGACCGGCCAGGTCGTGTACGTCGACGGCGGCTGGTCCGCCTGGTAGCCCGATCCCTCCAAGGAGACCCCTGATGACCACCGCCACGAAGGCCCTGCTCATGCTCGACTACCAGGTCGCGCTCTGCGAGGAGGGGCCGCACCTGCGGATGCCCCCGCTCGCCGCGCAGATCGCCGAGCGCGGCGTCCTCGGCACGGCCGAGCGGGTGCTGGCCGCCGCCCGCGCGGCCGGGACGCTCGTCGTGCACGTCCGGCTCGCGTTCGACCCCTCCTACCGGCTCCGCACCAACCGGCTGCCGCGCTTCGACCCCTACGAGGAGCAGCGCGCGATGCTCGCGGACTCGCCGGAGGCGCAGATCGTCAAGGCGCTGGCGCCCGCCGACGGGGAGCCCGTCGTCGACAAGGGCTGCGTCGACCCGTTCGTCGGTACCGCGCTGCGGGACGTCCTGGCCGCCGAAGGCGTCACCGAGGTCGTCCTCGGCGGCGTCGCCACCAATCTGGTCGTCGAGTCCGCCGCCCGGCACGCCTCCGACTCCGGCCTCCAGGTGACCGTCGTCGAGGACATGTGCGCCTCCTTCCGGCCCGACTTCCACGAGTTCTCCGTGACGAACATGCTGCCGCTGTTCGGCTCCGTGATCGGCTCCGCCGAGCTCGCCTTCTGAGGGGACGCCACGCCATGACCGAACAGAACCACCGCTACGACGTCGTCGTGGTCGGCGGCGGGGTCGCGGGCCTGTCGGCCGCGGTCTCCGCCGCCGAGAACGGCGCCCGCGTCGCGCTGCTGGAGCGGTCCCCGGAGGCCGAGACCGGCGGCAACACCCGCTACACCGAGGCGTTCCTGCGGATGAAGTCGCTCGACGAGGTCGCCGACGGCTTCGAGGACGCCCTCGTCGACGACTTCATGGGCCACCCCGACCCGTCCATCGTCAACGACGCGGCGCTCCCGCCCCGGCGGCAGGGCGCGCTGTACCGCGCCACCCACACCGTCGACCCGGACTACGTCGCCGTGCTGGCCGAGAACGCGCCGCCGACGCTGCGCTGGATGTCCGGCCACGGCGTCCGGTTCGACTTCGTGCCGACCCCGTTCCTCACCCGCTCGACGACCCGGATGGCGCCGGTCGGCGGCGGCCTCGCCATCGTCGAGACGATAGGCAAGGCCGCGCGCGGGCTCGGCGTGGAGTTCCACTTCGCGACCACGGCCCGGCGGCTCGCCTCCTCCGGCCGCGGCGTCACCGGCGTGCTCGCGCACACCCCGGCCGGCCCCGCCGTGTTCGAGGGCGCGGTCGTCCTCGCCAGCGGCGGCTACCAGGGCAACTTCGAGCTGATGGCCCGCTACCACGGCGACAAGGCGCTGACCTGCCGTCCCGTCGCCAAGGGCGGCAACTACAACAAGGGCGAGGGGCTGGAGATGGCGCTCGCGCTCGGCGCCGCCACCGCCGGGAACTTCGCCCTCTTCCACGCCGAGCCGATCGACCCGCGCAGCGGCGAGCCGGAGGCCGCGATCTTCTGCTTCCCCTACGGCGTCCTCGTCAACAAGGAAGGGCTGCGGTTCGTGGACGAGGCGCGCGGCACCGTCGACGCCTGGTACGAGCGGACCACCCGCGCCATCCAGGCCCAGACCGACGGGATCGCCTGGGTGATCCTCGACCAGCGGGGGCTGGCGGTGCCGAACCTGATGGCGGGCGTCCGCACCGACGTCCCACCCGTCACCGCGCCGACCATCGGCGACCTGGCGCGGGCGCTCGGCCTACCCGCCGCGACCGTCGAGCGGACCGTCGAGGCGTACAACGCGGCCTGCCCTCCCTCGGACGGCTTCGACCACAGCGCGCCCGACGGCCTCGCGACCACCGGGCTGGACGTCCCGAAGTCGAACTGGAGCCGGCCCGTCGAGCAGGGGCCGTTCGCCGCGTACCCGGTCATGGCGGCGAACGTCTTCAGCTTCGGCGGCCTCAAGACGACCTCCGCCGCCGAGGTCGTCGACCGCGACGGCCGCCCCATGACCGGCCTGTACGCGGCGGGGGAGCTGACCGGGCTCTACTACTCCAACTACACCGGCTCCACGTCGGTGCTGCGCGGCGCGACGTTCGGCCGGATCGCCGGCGCGAACGCCGCCGCCCACGCCGCGGCGGGGGTGTGAGCGTGCGGATCTGGCACCAGTCCTTCACCGTCCTCGACGACGTCCCGCACTACCGCGACGCGCTCGCCCGCCACCTGCGGTCGCAGGCGGCCCCGGGGACCGAGATCGACTTCCACGGGATGAGGCCCGGCACCTACCCGTCCGACTATCCCGGGACGCACATCGGCTACGCCTACCTCGCCGGGCTGCACAAGGAGCAGTTCGCGCACGCGGCGCTGCGCGCTCAGGACGAGGGCTACGACGCGTTCCTGATCGCGACCATCCCCGACACCGCATACGAGGAGGTCCGGACGATCGTCGACATCCCCGTCATCGCGTTCGGGCAGACCTCGGTGCTCATGGCGGGGACACTGGGCGACCGGGTGGGAATCGTCAACTTCATCGCCGCCCTCGAACCGCAGCTCCGCCGCAACATGCGCGACTACAGGCTGGACCGGCTCGTCGGGCCCATCGTCCAAGTCGAGGCGGAGTTCGCCGACGTCATGGGGGCGTACGGCGACCCGGAACCGCTGCTAGACGCGTTCACCCGCGCCGCGCGCGAGGCGATCGCGGACGGCGCGAACGTCATCGTCCCCGGCGAGGGGCCGCTCAACGTGTTCCTCGCCGACCAGGGCGTGTCCCGCGTCGACGACGTGCCGGTGCTCGACTCCCTCGGCACCTGCGTCCGCGTCGCGGAGCTGCGCGCCGCGCAGTACCGGGCCACCGGCCTCGCCCCGGCACGGACCGGCTTCTACGGGGCGCGCCCGCCCCGCCCGCTGATCGACGCCGCGCGGGACTTCTACGGCACGCGCGGGACGCTGTCATGACCTGGGACACCGAGGTCGACGTGGCCGTGGTCGGCGGCGGGGCCTGCGGCGTGATGACCGCGCTCCGGGCGGCCCGCGACCCCGGCCGCGTCGTCGCCGTCTTCGAGAAGTCCGCGCGCGAGGGATGCAACGCGGCGATCTCGTCCGGCTCCCTCGCCGCCGGAGGCACCCGCTTCCAGGCGGCCGCGGGCATCGACGACTCGCCGCGGCGGCACGCCGACGACATCCTGCGCGCCAGCGGCGACGAGGAATGGCGCCCGGTGGTGGAGGCGCTCTGCGCTGCCGCCCCGCGGATCGTGGAGTGGATCGCCGACACCGGCTACCCGATCGAGCTCGGCACCGACATGCCCCGCGCCGGGATGACCGCCCTGCGCCTGCACACCGACACCGGCCGCCTCGGCGGCGCCCGACTCATGCGGCACCTGCGCGCCCTCCTCGAAGCCCATGACAACGCCGCCTTCGTCGACGAGGCGCCCGCCGTCGACCTCGTCTCGGACGACGGCGGGGTCACCGGTGTCGTCATCGCGCAGAACGGCTCGCTGCAGCGCGTGCGGGCCGGCGCCGTCGTCCTCGCCACCGACGGCTTCGCCGCCGACCAGACCCTGGTCAAGCGGTACCTGCCCCACCTCGGCACGCCCTTCTACGGAGGTGTCTCCACCTCGACCGGCGACGCGCTCGCCTGGGCGGGGCGCCTCGGCGCCCAGGTGCGCAACATGGGCGCCGGCCTGCGCTCAGGCCTCGTCGTCGTGGACCACGGCACCCGCGTGTCCCCGGCCCTGCCGTTCAACGGCGCCGTCCTGGTCAACGCCGACGGCGAGCGCTTCGTGGACGAGGAGTCGAAGGGCTACTCGTCCATGGCGGGCGTCCTGCAGCGGCAGCCCGGCGAGCGCGCCGCCATGATCTGGGACGCCACCGCCATGGCCGCCACCCGCGAGTCGGAGATGATGCGCGAGAGCCTCGCCGCCGGCGCCGTCCGCGACTGCGCCACCCTCGACGACCTCGCCGCCTGCCTGGGGCGGACGCCCGCGGAGACCGAACACGCACTGGCCCCGCTGCCCGACCGCCGCGGGCTCACCGCCCCCTACCATCTCGCCTGGGTCACCCACGGCCTGCTCACCACCCAGGGCGGCCTGGTCATCGACCCGTCCGGCCGCGTCCTGGACGGGGCCGGCGAGCCGATCCCCGGCCTGTTCGCGGGCGGTGGCGCCGCCTGCGGCCTCGCCGGACCGCACTCCGACGGCTACCTGTCCGGCAACGGGCTGCTCTCCGCCTTCGGCATGGGCTGGATCATCGGGAACGGGCGAGGACCCGACCCGGCGCCGGTGCCCTGAACCGCCACATGCGCGGAACGAACCCCGCGGGCGTCCG
>NZ_JBEPCJ010000080.1:15644-51544 GCF_040299565.1 Spirillospora sp. NPDC000708 | reverse complement strand
GGCTCCAAAGTCAAGGGTGGACGAAGTCCATCGCGAAGCGACGCCGAAGGCGCCCTTGACTTTGGAGGGGCGGCCCCGTACGCAAGCGCCACCCCGCCACCCGAACACCCCATCTCGGTGTTGCTGGAACGCCGATGAGTCCTAAATGATGGCATCGAGAAAATTTCAGATCCGCTCTTCTTGAAGGGCGTAGTCCGCGTGACCTGGGCGGCGCTGTCAAGCCCGCGTACGGGTGGGCTTGGTAGCGTCGACGGCCCGCGTTTGAGCAGCTCGACATTTTTGTAGGTGTCAAGCCTGGTCTGCGCCGGTGGAGCCTGCGTGGCGCAGGAGCAATCCACAGTGGCCGGCAATGTCGGTGACTGCATTGAATCAGCGGCCGCGGTCGCGGTCCCGGTGCGGTGCGGTGCGATCGGACTCGGACTCGGAGTTGGGGTGTGACGGCCCCGAGCGGCAAGGGCCCAGATTCTTGAACGTGCGATCCAGATACGGTACGGTGAGCGCATGGCGAGGACCAGGGAGTTCGACACCGAGGCGGCGGTGAGCCGCGCGATGGAGCTGTTCTGGGCGCGCGGATACGAGGCGACCTCGGTGCGCGATCTGACCCGGCATCTCGGGATCGGGCAGGGCTCCCTGTACGCCGCGTTCGGGGACAAGGACGGCCTCTACCGGGCCGCGCTGGACCACTATCGCTCCACCTTCGCGGCGGCCGCCCTGCGGACCCTCGAAGAGGGTGCGGACGCCCGCTCGGCCGTCCGCGCATTGCTGGTCGAGCGGATCCGGATCGCCGTCGAGCACGGCGGCCAGGGCTGCCTCCTGGTCAACGCCGCCACGGAACGCCTGCCCGAGGACCAGCAGACCGGACGCATCGTTCGAGACGTGCTCGGCGCCAACCAGGACGCTCTCACCGACCTGCTGCGCGCGGCGGCGGAGCGCGGTGAGATCTCGGCGCGGCATGCCCCGCAGACCCTGGCCGCCTTCCTCGTCACGTTCCTCAACGGGCTGCTGGTCTCCTCGAAGGTCACGCCGGACGCCCGCGCCCTCGAACCGCTCGTGGAGGTCGCCCTGACCGCCCTCGACTGATGTCGCATGCCCGCTATCTGGATCGCACGATCCATAAAACGGCGAGCCGGCGTCGATGCCGGGCCGCCGCCACCCGACGCGCTGCATCCGCAGCCATGAGGAACACGCCATGAAAGGGAGAAGAGAATGATGCTTGATCACCAGGGAGAACCGGTCCGGACGGGCCGTGCCGCCGTCAACGGGACGAGCCTGCACTACCGGACGGCCGGGTCAGGTCCGGCCGTCGTGCTCCTGCACGGCGTGCCGAAGACCGGCTACCACTGGCGGCACCTCGTCCCGAAGCTGACGCCGCGTTACACCGTCGTCGTGCCCGACCTGCGTGGTCTGGGCGACTCGGCGCATCCCGCGGACGGCTACGACTCCGCGACGATGGGCGACGACGTCGCCGCGCTGATGGCCGGTCTCGGGCACGAGACCTACAGCGTGATCGGAGAGGACTGGGGAGCCGTGATCGGCTACCAGCTCGCCGCCCGTCACCGCGACCATGTCAGCGCCCTGGTCTTCGTCGAGGCGCTGTTCCCCGGGTTCGGCTTCGAGGACCACACGGCGCTCACCCCCGAGAACGTCTCGAGCGGCATGCACCTGTGGCACCTGGGCTTCTACTTCCAGCCGGACGTGCCCGAGATGCTCATCGCCGGGCACGAACGGGAGTTGATCACGTACATGATCAAGAGCGAGCGCAGCCGCCCGGACAGCGCCACCGCCGACGCGATCGAGGAGTACGTGCGCTGCTACTCCATGCCCGGAGGCGTCCGCTCGATGCTGGCGATCTATCGGGCGATGCTCGTCGACGCCGAGCAGAACCGGCAGGCCGCACAGAAGAAGCTGGACATCCCCGTGCTGGCGCTCGGCGGCTCGGCCTTCATCGGCGACCGGAACGAGGCTCAGATGCGGCTGTTCGCCGATGACGTCACCGGCCATGTCTTCGACGCCGGACATGACCTCGCCGAAGAGGTGCCCGACGAGATGGCGGAGGTCGTGCTGCCTTTCCTGGCCGCCCGAACGTAACGCCAAGGCCGCCGCACCCGGACGTAGCGGCAGCACCGCCGCACCCGGACGAAGCATCCGGACGAAGCACCCGGACGCCGCGTCCGGCTTCCGAAGCGAGCGCTCGCGGCGTTCAGCTCTGCCCCGCGTTCAACGTCAGCGGGGTCGACGTCAGCGGGGCGGGCGGATCGGTTCTGCGGCCGAGGCGGGAGGTGCCGTCCAACTGGCGAGGACTTTAAGGCGGTCCTCCGAGGGGGTGCCCGGCTCGGCCGCATAGACGGTCAGGTCGTGCACGGCCCCTTGAGCCAGCGGCAGGTTCAGAGAGCGGAACGCCAGCTCCAGGCGGCCGACCTCGGGATGGTCCAGCCGCTTGACGCCCCCGTGGTGGATCCGGACGTCGTGACTGGCCCACATGGTGCGGAATTCGGGGCTGAGCGTGGACAGTTCCCCGACGAGCTCGCGCAAAGCGCGGTCGTGAGGTTCGCGTCCGGCTTCGGCGCGGAGCACGGCGACCGTGGCCTTGGCGCCCTCCTCCCAGTCGACGAAGAAATGGGAAGAAGAGCCGGGGTCGAGGAAGAAATAGCGGGGGAAATTGGCACAGCCCCGATCAGCGGTGGTGCCGCTGTCGAACATCGGTGAATAAAGGGCCCTGCACAGCGCGTTGCTCGCGACGATGTCCAAGCGGCCGTTGCGCACGAAGGCGGGGGCCATGGTCATGGAGTCGACCATCCACTGCACGGAGGAGGGGATCTCGACGTCGTTGCGGCGGCGGCGCCGTGCCGCCCGGCGGGCGGGACGAGCCGCTCTGGCCAGATCCAGCAGGTAGGTGCGCTCGTCCTCGTCGAGGAGCAATGCCCGGGCGACCGCTTCCAGCACGTCCTCGGAGACGCCGCCGATGTGGCCCTTCTCCAGTCGCGTGTACCACTCGGTGCTCACGCCGGCGAGGGCCGCGACCTCCTCGCGCCGCAGTCCCGGCACCCGGCGTCGCCGGCTCGTGGGCAGCCCGACCCGCTCCGGGACGAGCCTGGCGCGCCGGCTCGTGAGGAAGCCGCGGATTTCCGAGCGGTTGTCGGCGCGGTTGTCGGTCCGGCCGTCAGTCAGGCTGTCGGTCCGGCCGTCAGTCAGGCTGTCGGTGCGATCGCCGCCGTGGCTCTCGGGCGGAAACTCCATTCGTCCACCGTACCCACGGCCCGGACGATAGGGAGGTCGCGCTTGTACCCCCCATAAACGCGACCTTGCTCGCCCCTGACGGCACCGGTTTCGTGGGATCGGCGGTACGGACGGCGCTCCATCACCGCCGTCCGCCGCCCCTCATCCCCATCACACCTCAGGAGCATGACCATGGTCGGCAAGACCGTACTGATCACCGGTGCGACCAGCGGTATCGGCGCGCACACCGCGCGGCTGCTGCTCGACCGCGGCCACCGCGTGGCCGTCACCGGCCGCGACGAGAGCAGGCTGAAGACCTTCCTGGACGAGGCCGGCCGTCCCGACCGGCTGCTGGGCATGATCGCGGACGCGGCGGACTGGGAGGCCACCGAGTCGGCCGTGACCCGCACCGTGGAGCATTTCGGTGCCCTCGACGCGGCGGTGGCCAACGCCGGATTCATGACCGGTGACTCCGTCGGGGCCGGCGATCCGACGTCGTGGGCGCCGATGGTCCTCACCAACGTTCTCGGCCCCGCCCTGCTGGCCCACGCGGCCCTGCCCCATCTCGAGGCCACCGGCGGACGGCTGGTGCTCATCGGCAGCGTCGCCGGGCTGAAGAACTCGCCCGGCAATCTCTACTCGGCCACCAAGTGGGCCACCACCGGACTCGCCGAGAACCTGCGCCTGCACGCCACGACCCGCGGCATCGGCGTCACCCTCGTCAACCCCGGCATGATCGACACGCCCTTCTGGCAGGGCGCCGGCGCTCCGCCCTTCGCGCTGCCTCCCCAGCCCATCGCCGAGGCGGTCTGCCACGCCCTCGACCAGCCGGCGGGCGTCGATCTCAACACCATGACCATCCGGCCCATCGGTCAGCCCGTCTGACCCGAGAGCGCCCGGCACGAGAGGCGGCGCGGCAAAGCGCGGGCGGCGGCTCAGGCGGGCTCGTCGATAGCGGGCATCGGCGGGCCGCCGGGGCTCCAGGTGTCCAGGAAGGACGCCTGGAGGCTCCGGTCGACGAGCTCGACGTCCGCGCCGATCGAGTCGACGCGGTGGTAGGCGAACGCGCGGCCGTGGGGGCAGCCGGAGAACGTCTCGGCGAAGCCGTCCGCGGAGAGCCTCGCCGTCCCCGCCGCGAGGTCGGACGTCCAGAAGCCGAGGTGGTGGAAGCCCGGCCGGGACGTGTCGCCCCACGGCCCGCCCGGCGCGGCCTCGATGAGCTCGACGAACGGGGCGCCACCGGCGGAGAAGACGATCCGGTAGTCCCATTCTCCGAGCCGCCCGTCGGCGGGGTCGCGCCAGGCCAGGCCCGCGGCGGCGGTGAGGTCGCGCATCGCCGCGGCGAGGTCGGGGACGGCGAAGCAGACGTGGTAGAAGCCGGTCACCGGGGGCGGCGGCGGTTCTCGGGGTCCAGCGCCGGGTTGCCGGTCAGGTGCTTGATGCCCGCGATGTCGGTGCCGGGCGGGACGACCTCGTCGATCGCGTCCAGGACGGCCGGGTCGAGGCGGATGTCGGCGGCGGCGAGCAGGTCGTCCAGCTGCGCCATCGTCTTCGGGCCGATGATGGTCGAGGTGATCGCCGGGTGCTCGCCGACGAAGGCCAGCGCCATGTGGGTCAGCGACAGGCCCGCCTCATCGGCGATCTTGGTGAGCCGCTCGACGGCGTCGTAGCGGACGGGCGCGCTCGGGTCGGTGTCGACCGTGCGGCCCTTCCAGTTCGAGTCGTCGGAGGGCGCGAAGCGGGAGCCGGCGGGCGCCGCCTCGTCGCGCCGGTACTTGCCGGTCAGCCAGCCGCCGGCGAGCGGGCTCCACGGGATGACGCCCATGCCGTGCCGCCGCGCCGCGGGCAGCATCGCGTCCTCGATCGAGCGGGCGAAGATCGAGTACTGAGGCTGCTCGCAGACGAACCGGGCGCCGCCGCGGCGCGCCGCCGCCCACTGCGCCTCGACGATCTGGTCCGCCGGGAAGGACGACGAGCCGATGTAGCGGACCTTGCCCTGGCGGACGAGGTCGGTGAGGGCGTCGAGGGTCTCCTCCAGATCGGTGTCCCAGTCGGGGCGGTGCATCTGGTAGAGGTCGATGTGGTCGGTGCCGAGGCGGCGGAGGCTGGCCTCGACCGCGCGGACGATGTAGCGGCGGGACCCGCCGCGGGCGTTGCGCTCGTCCCCCAGCGGGAAGAAGAACTTGCTGGCGAGGACGACGTCGTCGCGGCGGCCCTTGAGGGCGCGGCCGACGATCTCCTCGCTCTCACCGGCGGAGTACATGTCGGCGGTGTCGACGAAGTTGATCCCGGCGTCGAGCGCGCGGTGGATGATGCGCTCGGAGTCGTCGTGGTCGGGGTTGCCGACCGCGCCGAACATCATGGCCCCGAGGCACTGGGTGCTGACCTCGACGCCGGTACGGCCGAGCTTCCGGTACTGCAATGCGGGCTCCTTCTCGTGGTGGACGGGCACGACGCTAGAAGCTGGAGCGCGCTCCAGGTCAAGCCGCGGCCCCCGGCTCCCGCCCGGGCGGCTCCCGGTCCGCCGACGCGACTCGCCGCGACTCGCCGCGACTCGCCGCGACGCGACTCGCCACGATGCGACGCGATGCGGCGCGGAAGCGCACCGTGTCGTGCATGACTCCGGAAAGTTTTGCGATCTCCGACCGGCCCGCCGTCCCCCGCATATCGGACTAATACCTCGATATCGCGTCCATGGCGCTCCCGCTCACGGCCCATTCCACCCACCCGCTTCGCCGCCCGCACCGCCCACCCTGCTCGCCGCGCGGCAGTGGTTCCCCAGCGCGGATCTTCCCAGGTAGAGCGTGCTCTTTGCGCGGTCATGGACATGCCCGAGGGTGATTTCCGGCGGTGTTTGCGGGCGAATCCCGCCGGGCAGGTCGAATTGGTCGATGATCTCTGGGGGGAGTGGCCATGACCACCGTCGGCGAAGGGGGCGTGACGCCCGCATGAACGCGGTCCCGGAACTGGCGCTGGACCTGCTCGGCATCGAACCCGAGCCCTTCGCGGCGGCGCCCACGCTGAACCTGCGCATCGCGCTGCGCCGCCCGGACGGCGGGCCGGTCCAGTGCGTCCTGCTCACCACCACCGTGACGATCGCGGCGGCGCGGCGCCGCTACGAGGACGCCGAGCGCGATCGGCTGGTCCGCATGATCGGCCCGGCCGCGCTGTCGGACGACCCGCCCGGCGGGCTGCTGTGGGCGCGGATCGGCCTGACCGTCCCGACGTTCCGCGGCGAGACGGAGGTGACGGTCGCGCTGCCCTGCGGGCACGACATGCAGGTCACCGCCGACCAGTACCTGCGCGCCCTGGGCGGCGGCGAGGTCCCGCTCGACCTCGCCTTCGACGGGACCGTCTTCTACCCGGGCAAGGACGGCGTGCTGCGCACCGCGCAGATCCCGTGCCGGCACCAGGCGACCGGCGAGCTGTCCGTCGCCATGTGGCGGAGCCTGGTGGACCGCTACTACGGCGCCGTGCGGTGGCTGCGCCTCGACGAGGACCGCTTCGACCGCCTCGCCGCCTACCGGGCCCGCCGCGCGCACACCTCCTTCGACGACACCGTGGACGAGCTGCTCCACGCCGCCGAGTCCCTGCACGGCGACGCCGAGCCGGACGACACCGAGCGCCTGCGGGACGCCGCGCGGCTGGAGTCGCTGAACGAAACCGGCACCGCCCTGCGCGACACCGCGCTCAGCGCGGAGATGGCCATGCGGCCGGAGGAGAGCGGCCCATGGACGCCGTGAGGGCGATCGCCGACACGGTTCTCTACGAAGGGCATCTCCTGTGGCCGTACCGTGCCTCGGCGGCACGGACCGGGAAGCGCTGGACGATCGGCGGCGTCCTTCCGAAGGACGAGGCGGAGCGGTCCGGCGGCCGCTGGACGGTCTCCGCGGAGTTCCTGCTGGAGGACGGCCCTGAGACGACCGTGGAGTTCACGCTGCGGTTCCTGCACGCGGTGCACCGGCAGATGATGGACGGCGACG
This sequence comes from Spirillospora sp. NPDC000708, assembly GCF_040299565.1. Classification (NCBI taxonomy): domain Bacteria; kingdom Bacillati; phylum Actinomycetota; class Actinomycetes; order Streptosporangiales; family Thermomonosporaceae; genus Spirillospora; species Spirillospora sp. NPDC000708. The sequence goes on along the minus strand of NZ_JBEPCJ010000080.1, from coordinate 44,345 downwards.
CCCCGGTGCACGAGCTGAAGGCCGGCGCCGGGACGTACCGGACGCGGCAGGAGGCCCGCGAACGCGAGATCACCAGCGGGCGGCTGCGGCTGGACCGGCTGCTGCGCTCGCCCGTCCGCGTGCCCGTCGCGATCGCCGCGGGCTTCGACGAGAAGCGGATCGAGGGCACGGCGCGGGTCTTCCGCACCTGGGACCAGGTGACCGGGACCGTCGTTCTGTCGGCGGAGCGGGCCGCGCCCGGCGCCGTCCGGCTCCGCGCCGTGATCGTCAACACCGGCACCGCCGGGGACCGGGACGAGGCGGACCGCACGGGGATGCTGTGCGCGCACCTCGTCGCGGACGCGTCCGGCGGGTCGTTCGTCTCCTCCGCCGCCCCGCCCCCGCGCCTCGCCGACGCGGCCGCGGCCTGCCACAGCGACGGCCTGTGGCCCGTCCTGGCGGGCCCGCAGGGCGGGCACGGCACGGTGCTGGCCGCGCCGATCGTCCTCTACGACTGGCCCCAGGTGGCCCCGCAGACTCCGGCCGACCTGTTCGGCGGCGCCGGTCTCGACCGGCTGCTGGCCGAGCTCGCCGCCGGCGACCCGCGCGGCGGAGACCGCGCCACCACCGGAACAGGAAGGAGTGAGCGATGAGGAAGCAGAACATGGGCATGCGCAAGGGCGGCATGCGGGCCATGGCGGGCCGCATGATGGTCGGGATGCTGGTGGCCGCGATGGCCGCCGTCCTGATCAAGATGATGCCGGCGCTGATGCGCCGGGCCCGGTCCGAGCAGGAGTGACCGGGACGAGGAGCATGCGGGTCCCGTAAGCCGGCGATGCGGGTTCGATCCCCGCCCCCGCGACTGCGTGAAGGCGCGCCCGACCGATCGGGCGCGCCTTTCCTGCGCAGGCCGCCGGGCCGCCGGGCCGCGAGGCCGAGTCGGGGCGCCGCGGGCCAGAGGCGGCGCGGGCCGGTCGCGTCAGCGGTCGCGGAGGGCCTTCTCGATGGCGGAGAGCTGGTCGGCCAGGTGGAGGAGGGCGCCGACGGACGGGTCGTCCTCGTTCCCCGCGAGGGTCCGGGCGCGGACGTAGGCGGCCTTCACCTCCGCCCAGCGGGCCTCCTGCTCCGGGGTGAGGGCGTTCCGCAGCTCCGCCAGTTTCAGCAGGTTGGACTCGGTGTCGGAGGTGAGCGTCTGCGCCTCGGCCCGGTAGTGGTCGTCGATGAGCGTCTCGAGCTCCCCGGCGTTCATCACGGGGAGGACCCGCTCGGCGAGCTTGTTCATGTCGCGGTAGGAGCCCTGGAGCCGGAACGGCGGCTCGGTGCGGGACGCGTCGTCCTGCGCCGCCGAGGCGATGTAGGCGCGGTTCACCGTCAGCACGACCTCCTGGACGCGCCGGAGCTTCGCCATGACCGACAGGATCTGGTCGAGCTCGGCCTGCGAGTACGGGTGCGCGAGGCGGTCCGGGCGGACGCTCCGGTCGCCGGACGCCAGCCGGACGAGCAGCTCGACGTCGGCGCGGTCGCGGCCGGCCAGCGGCGCGAGCACCGGGTTGGAGGTCAGGGCGTTCTCGATGTAGCTGAGCGCGAACAGCTCGTCCTTGCCGGCGAGGACGTCGCCGAGGTTCCAGACGTCGGCGCGGTTGGCGAGCATGTCGGGGATCCGGAACCGCTGCCCGGACTCGGTGTACGGGTTGCCGGCCATGCAGACGGCGAACCGCTTGCCGCGCAGGTCGTGGGTGCGGGTGGCGCCCTCGACGCGGCGCTGCGCGTCGCAGAGCGGGATGAACTTCTGCAGGAACTCCGGCGAGGTGTGCTGGACGTCGTCGAGGTAGAGCAGGACGTTGTTCCCCATCTCCAGCGCGAAGTCGATCTTCTCGAGCTCGCGGGCGGCGGTGGCGTTCGGCGCCTTCGCCGGGTCGAGGGACGTGACGTCGCGGCCGAGGGCCGGGCCGTCGACCTTGACGAGGGCGAGGCCGAGCCGGTCCGCGACGTACTCCATCAGCGTGGTCTTGCCGTAGCCGGGCGGCGAGATCAGCAGGAGCAGGCCCATCTGGTCGGTGCGCTTGCCGTCCCCGGCGGCGCCGATCTGCTTGGCGAGGTTGTCGCCGATGAGCGGCAGGTACACCTCGTCGACGAGCCGGTTGCGGACGAACGCGCTCATCGTGCGGGGCTTGAGGCCGGGGATGCCGAGCCGCTCCGACTCGACGGCGACCAGCTCGTTGCGCCGCTTCTGGTAGGCGCGGAACGCGGGGACGCGCTCGGTGCGGAACCGCTGTGTGCGCGCGAGGAGTTCGTCCAGGCGGAGCGGCAGGGCGCCACCGGTGATGCGCGGGTGGGCGCCGAGCAGGTCCTCGACGGTCGCGGTCAGCGCGGCGGGGGAGTCGTAGCTGGCGGACGGGCACAGCACGGTCGCGACGGCCTCGGGCAGGTCGGCCGGGTCGGCGTCCGGGGACGCGGCGAGGTGGGAGCCGAGCCAGGCGCCGGCGAGCTGGTACCGGGCGGCGAGGTCGCCGCCGAGCGCCCGCAGGTCCTCCTCCAGCGCGGACAGGTGCGGGCCGAACGACTTCAGCAGGTCGCGGGTGCCGGTGCCGATGACGAACCCGTCCGGCGCCGTGGCCAGCTCCTCGATCAGGTACTCGGCGGCCGGCGGGCCGTCCGGCGCGGGCAGGCCGGTGCGCGCCGAGAACTCCCCGACGGCTACGGTCAGCTCGCTCGCCAGGTCGTCCAGCGCGGGCGCGCGCCCGAACGACCGGCGGGCCCGGACGAGGGACCGGGCGCGGGTCGCCCAGGCCGCGCGGGCGGCGTCGTCGGCGCCGTGCGTCCAGAACAGCTGGGCCGCCGCGCGGGCGGACGACGGGTAGCGCAGCAGGCCCGCGTCCGCGTGCAGGCGCAGCAGCACGTCGAGGATGCGGGCGGCGTCGTGGTCGTGGACGCCGCGCTCGTAGCCCTCGTCGTACCGGTCGGCCGCCGCCTCCCGCACCACCCGCAGCAGGTCGGCGCCCCGCAGCTCGTCCGCGGACCGGGCGGCCAGGACCGACGTCGCCAGGTACTCGGCCCGGTACGTCTCCGGTGTCTCCGAGACGAGGGTCTGGTCCCACAGGCCGCGGGTCGCGGCGAACGCCTCGTCGCGGACCGGCGCCCGGTAGTCGGTCCCGGTGACGGTGAACGCGATCCCGCCGTCGTGCGGGACGAGCGTCAGCTCGATCGGGCGGGTGTTCACCGCGAACCGGTGCCGGCCGAGGCGGATCGTGGTGCCGTCCTCGCCGTACAGGTCGAGCCGGTCGCGCAGCGCCCGCGCCGCCTCCTGCCGGGCCGCCTTCACCCGCCCTTCCAGCTCCTCGGCGCGCACGTCGTCGCCGAGCCCGCGCAGCTCGTCCGCGATCGCGCGGATCCGCGCCACCATCGCGTCCGTCGCGAAGTAGGCGTTCACCTCGTCCGGCGAGGCGAGGGACGCGGCGCGGCGCCGCACCCCGGTGAGGATCCGGTCGGCGGACCCGGTGAGCCGGCCGGCGCGGCGCGCCCGCTCGTCCAGCAGCGTCTGCTTGCGCGACGAGAACGCCTCGTACAGCTCGGTGCGCTTGGTCTCCAGCCCGGCGGCGAACTCCTCCAGCTCGGCGAAGCGCGCCTGCAGCGTCTCCAGCCGGAGCAGCAGCCGGCCGAGCTGCTCGTCGCAGCGCTCCGGAGTCGTCGCGCCGGCGAGCGCGCCCGCGACCGCCTGGTCCAGCAGCGCCAGCTCGGCGGCGAACGCGGCGCGGCCCTCGTGCTCCAGCAGCTCGCGGCGCCGGTTGTCGAGGACGGCGCGGGCCCGGTTGAGCCCGCCGAGCACCTCGCCGACGCGCTCCAGGATCGCCGTGCGGGCCGTCGCGTCGGTGATGTCGAGGTCCCCGACGACCTCGGTGACGACCTCCAGGCCCTCGTTCTGCGCGTCGAGGAGCTCGGCGAGCGGCGCCGCGGCGGCGGCCGTCGCGATCGCCCCGGCCTCCTCGGCGATGCGCTCCACCTCGGCGTGGTAGCCGGTGAACGCGTCCTCGCCCTGCAGGAACCGGACGGAGCGCTCGCCCAGTGCGCGCAGCTCGGTCTCGACCGTGCCCGACAGCTCGTCGATGCGGGCGGTGTCGGCGTACCGCAGGTCGCGGAGCGTCTCCAGGCGGCCGAGCGCCCGCCGCATCTCGGCGAGCCGGGACACCCAGCCGTCGGCGGTCGCGGGCTCCTCGGCGCCCGCCTGCCGGACCAGCGCGGCGACGTCCTCGCCCGCCTCGTCCACGGCCGCCGCGGCCTGCTCGGTCAGCGCGCGGACCTTCTCGTACTCGTCCAGCACCTGCCCGGCCGTCGCCCGGACGTCCGCGATCGGCGCCGCGAGGTCGCCCAGCTCCTCGTCCGCCAGCCAGTGGAACAGGTCGGACGCCCGCGTGCACGCCGCGATCAGCGCCTCGAACACCCGCGCGGACGGCGACATCTCGTCCACCATCCGGGTGATCGACAGGCACTCGGAGATCCCCCGGACGAGGTCGGCGTTCCCGACCCGCTCCAGCGGCCCGGTCCCGACCGGCTGCGCGGCGGCGTGCTCCTCCGACACGAACGGCGTCGCCCACACCTGCATCGGATGCGCCCGGACCGGCTCCGCCGGCAGCGCCCGCAGCACCACCAGCGTGCCGTCCTCGAACAGCGAGTACCCGTGGCACGCGATCGGCGCCGCCACCCGCTTGCGGATCACGTTGTACGGCAGCAGCAGCGACCGCCCGTCCCCGCGCGAGTGGAACGCGTACAGCACGTCCTCGCCGTTCGGCGACCGGACGACCCCCTCGTACTCCAGCCCGGTGACGTCGGTGTCGAACGTCTTCACCACGCCGGTGTCCAGGCAGTAGCCGCCCGGGAAGACGATCCCGTGGTCGTCGGGCAGCCGCCGGCACGCCTGCTCGATCCCGTCGAGCCGCACGACCTCCTTCGTCCGCACGTTGAACACCAGGTGCCGCCACGCCGGCTCGTTGTACGGCCGGATCCGCAGCAGGATCAGCGCGCCGACCCGCGCGTACCGGACGTCGGCGTCCGCGAGCGCCTGCAACTGCTCGTCCACCGGCTCGGAGTGGATCCCCCTGTCGGTGGACGTGTCGTTGTCGACCTTGACGGTCAGGGTCCCGCCGACCGTGGCGACGAACACCTCGCCCTCGATCGAGATGTGCGGGTGCTTGCCCCGGACGTGGTCGTCGCGGGTCGTCTCGATCCACTCGACGTCGTGCGACGGCGGGAAGGAGTGGTCGCGCTCGCCCTGGTTGTCCTCGTAGGCGACGGTGCCGTCCGGGGCCGTCCGCCAGCGCAGGACGCGCAGGTCGGACAGCTGCGGCCCGGTCTGGAACACCGCGAGCAGCCGCCCGTCCACCAGCCGGAGCTGCAGCAGCCGCGCCTGCCGGTAGTACCGGAACATGTCGGCGAAGTCGCGGTGGAAGCGCGGGTCGTCGAGCAGCCCCGGCACCGCGTCCGGGCCCGCCGGTCCGATGGCACCGGCGCCGCCGTCCCCGTCCCCGTTGCCACCGCTGTCGTCGCTGTCGCCGCCGTCGCGGAACCGGTGCAGCGAGAACACGTCCTCGACGGACGTCACGCCCGCCGTCCCGGGCGCGTTGCAGCCGAGCAGCAGCGTCCCGCCGAGCGCGACCACGTCGCGGGGCACGCCCGCGCGCTCCGTCCGGACCTGCTCGGTGCCGGTCAGCCGCAGCTCGGCGCCGCCGAACACCTCCAGCCGCCGGGCGTTCAGCGCCTCCGCCCGCCGCGCCGCCTCCGCGGCCCGCTCCGCGAGCCGCGCCCGCAGCACCTCGTACGTCCCCTGGTCGAGCCCGCTCACGCGTTCACTTCCATCCTGGTCGGGAGTCCGGTCGCGGCGCGCCGCCCCATGGGGGGTCGCTGCGGGCGGCGCGCCGCGAGTCGATGCGGCCGGACGGTCAGCTCGCCGGGGTCAGCGGGGTGCCGTTCGACCCCGCGGGCGGCACCGCCCCGACCGGCGCGTTCGCCACGCCGAGGCGTTCGGCGGCGTCCAGCAGGTCGCTGAGCGCGGGCGCGTTCGGGCCGCCGGACGAGGCGAGCCGCGTCAGCAGCGCCGCGATCGTCAGGTCCCCGACGCCTCCGCCGCCGGCCGCCCCCAGCACCCGGGTCAGGTCGCCGCTGAGCGAGCCCGTCCCGTCCAGCCACGAGCCGCCCAGCGCCCGCACGGTCTCGGAGTTCCCGACGAACCCGTCCACGCTCTTGCCGAGCGCGATCGACCCGAGGAGCTTGTCGAAGAACACGCTGTCGCCGCCGACGATGTCGATGTCGGCCTTCTCCAGCCCCGCCGCGAGCACCGTCGCCTGCGCCTCCGCGACCTCCCGCTGCACCTGGATGCCGGCCAGCCGGATGTCCTTCTCCGCCGCCAGCCGCAGCCGGTACTCCTCGTGCTGGCGCGTCGCGTCGTCCAGCGCCGCCATCGCCGCCGCCTTGTCGGTGAGCCCCTCGGCCTCGGCCTTCAGCCCGCCCTTGATCCGGACCGCCTCGGCGAGCGCCTTCTGCTCGGCGACCGCCGCCTCGGCGCGGCCGACCTTCTCGATCGCCGCCGCGTCCCGCTCCCGGACCTCGACCTCCGCGAGGCCCTCCGCCGCGGCCTCCGCGCGGATCCCCTCGGCCAGCCGGATCTTGGCCTGCGCGTCCAGCTCGGACGCCTGCCGCCGCGCGTCGGCCATCGTCAGCTGCTCGCGGGCGCGGTGCTGCGCGGCGGCCTCCGCCGCCTCCGCCGCCTTGATGTCCTTGACGAGGCTCTCCTGCGCCTCCGCCTCGGCCTGGATGATGACCGCCTGGCGGGTCCGCTCGGCCTCCTCGACCACCCGCACCCGCTTGATGGACTCCTCCTGCTCGGCGACGGTCCGCTCGACCGCGATCCGCTCCCGGATCACGTTCGCGATCTCCCGCTTCTCGCCCTCGACCTCCTTGTTCGCGGCGATGCGGGTCAGCTCCGTCTCCCGCTCGCGGGCGATGACCTCCAGCATCCGGTCCTTCTCGATCCGCTCGTTCTCGACCGCGATGACCCGCTCCTTGTTCTTCGCGGCCACCGCCACCTCGCGGTCGCGGTTCTCCTGCTGCACGCCGAGCTGCTCGTCGGTGCGGATGTGCGCGGTCTGCGCGCGCAGCCGCTCCTCCGCCTGCACCCGCTCGGTCTCCGCCTTCTCCCGCGCCCGGACGGTCTCGATCTCGCGCTGCTGCCGCAGCTCCGCGTCCGCCTGGCGGCGCTCCAGCTCGAGGATCGCCTCGCGCGCCTCCACGTTCTGGCGGGTGATCTCCTTCTCCTCGTTGCGGGTGTACTCGTTGGTCCGGACGTGCTCGATCGCGGTCAGCTCGGTGATCTTCCGGATGCCCTGCGCGTCGAGGATGTTGGACTTGTCCAGCGACAGCAGCGGCGTCTGCTCCAGGTAGTCGATCGCCGCGTCCTCCAGGCTGTAGCCGTTCAGGTCGGTGCCGATGAGCTCGATGATGTGGTCGCGGAACTCGTGCCGGCGGGTGTAGAGGTCGGTGAAGTCCAGGTGCTTGCCGACGGTCTTGAGCGCCTCGGAGAACTTCGCCGCGAACAGCGCCTGCAGCGTGTCCTGGTGGCTGGCGCGGTCGGTGCCGATCGCCTGCGCCACCTTGATCACGTCCTCGACGGTCTTGTTCACCCGGACGAAGAACGTGATGCGGATGTCGGCGCGGATGTTGTCCCTGCAGATCAGCCCGTCCCGGCCGGTCCGCTCGATCTCGATCGTCTTCACCGAGATGTCCATCAGCTCGGCCTTGTGCAGCACCGGCAGGACCACCGCGCCGGTGAAGGTGACGTCGACCTTCTTCAGCTTGGAGATGATCAGCGCGCTGCCCTGGTCGACCTTGCGGAACAGCCGCGTCATCATCAGCGCGAGGCCGAGTGCGATGAGCAGCGCGAGCGCGATCAGCACGCCCGCTCCGATCGTGATGGCGTCCATCGGGATCCCTGTCTACTGGGGGGATGTGGGGATGCGGGGGTCAAGAGGGTGCGAGGCCGGAGTGCGGTCGGATCAGGGGGTCGGGCCGTCGTAGGGCATGACCCAGAAGAACTGGCCCTCCGGATCGAAGTCGAAGATCAGCGCGATGCTGCCCGCGCCGAGCGCGGGTCGCACGGTGCCGCCCGGCGGCCCGCCGGCCGCGCCGCCCGGCGGGCCTTCGGCCGCCCCGGTCCCTGCGCCTTCGGCCGCGACGTCCAGCGCGTGCCGGCGGACCTGCACGATGGCGGACGAGCCGTCGTCGGCGGTCACCTCGGCCTGGCCGAAGTCCACGCCGACCCGCCCGGTGCGGATGACGCAGGTGCGGCCGACGAAGTCGCGCAGCGACGCCGCCGGCTCCTCCCGGAACACGCGGCGCAGCGGGACGATGGCGAGCCGCGTCCCGAGCCATGCCGCCGCGAGCGCCACGGCCAGGACGGCGGCGGCGAGCGGCGCCGCGGGCGTGCCGCCGCCGGCCAGCACCGACCCGGCCAGGCTCGCGAACCAGGCCAGCGCGATCAGCAGCGACAGCGTGATGGTGGCGGGGACGCCGCCCAGCCCGATCGCGGCCAGCGGCCCGCCCGATCCGTGGCCGTCCTCGTGGCCGCCGGACGTGTCGTGGCCGCCACCGTGCCCGTCCATGCCGCCGTGCCCGTGGACGGCCCCGTGCCCGTGCGCCGCGCCGTGCCCGTGGAAGGCGCCGTGCCCGTGGAAGCCGCCGTCTCCGTGGAAGTGGCCTCCCCCGCCGGCACCGGCCCCCGTATGGCCATCGGTGCCGGCGTGGAAGTGCCCCAGGCCGCCGAGCAGGACGAGCGCCCAGTACGCGGCGACCACCACCAGAGAGAAGCTGAAAAGCGCCGTGGGGAAGCCGAGCACGGTGTCGACGAATTCACGCATGGGGGTGCACGCTCCCGCCTCGAGGCGTCATTCACCGTCCGGGCCGTAAATGCGGTCGCCGGTTCACCAGGAAATGCGCAGCCGTATTCGACGTTCCCGCCGGATACGGCAGGTCATGTGTCCGGAAAGGAGTCCGCCCAGGTCGCGGCCATCAGGCCGGGGCGCGCGCCGGGGCCGCGCGAAGCGGGGTGCGGGGTGTCGCGCGGCGTCCGCCGCAGCGTGAGAAAGGGCCGGGGAGTCATCAGGTACAACCTCCTGGTCGGAGACAAATCCTGTCTCGCCGACCAGACTTCCCGGCACACCGGGAGTTACTTTAGCGCAGTTTTGACGGGGGTGGAAGCCTTTTGTGGGCTTCCGGCGGCCGTTGCCCGCGTTTCCGGGTGGACGGCGCCGTTTCCGGGATACGGCAGGATGGCAGGCATTCGTCCCCCCTCGGAGAAGGCAGGAGTCATCGTGGGATCGCCCCCCGCAGCCCTGGACGGCCCGCCGGCCCGCCCGTTCTGGAGATCGCTCGGCTGGGGGCTGCTCGTCCCGGTGTCGTTCACGGCCGGCGGCTTCCTCGCCCAGTACCCGCACGGGCTCGTCGTGGCGGGCGTCGTCGTCGCCCTGGCCGCGCTCGCCGTCGCCGCGACCCTCGCGGGCGGGATCTGGCACCGGCCCGGCGCGGCCGTCCTGCTCTCCTGCACCGGCCTCGCCCTGACCTTCTTCGCCGGACCCGGCCTGTACGAGCTCTACATGAAGACGGCCGGGAAGCCCGTCCGCGCCGTCGTCGCGCACGTCGAGAAGCGGGACGCCCGGCGCGGGGCCGACCTGTCGTGCACCGTGGTCGAGGCCGCCGGCGGGCGCGCCGTCCACCACCTCACGGAGCAGCAGAACTGCTCCGCCGACCTCAGGCCGCTCCAGGCGGTCACGCTGCGCACGGATCCGGCGGGCCTGCTGAAGCCGCGGCTTCCGGACGGTCCCGACGACGGCGGTGATACAGCTCTGGCCCTGGAGATAGCGGCGGGTCTCTTCGTGGTCACCGGCGCCGCGACGTTCTCCGCGAGCCTGCGCCGCCGGACCAAGTAGCCGCGGCAAGCAGCCGCGATGAGCGGTTGCAACGGGTAGTCGAGCTGTCACGTTCAGCGAACTCTGAGGTCGGTCTGAGGTCCGGTTCAGGCGGCGCCCCTAGCTTCACGCGCCATGACCAGCCAGTCCCACCGGCCCGTGTTCGTCCTCGGCTGCCCGCGCTCCGGCACGACGCTGCTGCAGCAGATGCTGCACTCGCACCGGCGCCTGGCGGTGCCGTCCGAGACCAGGTTCGTGCACGTCGCGTACGCGCGGCGGCTCGGCTTCGGCGACCTGCGGGCGGAGCCGAACCGGCGGGCGCTCGCCGAGTGGATCACCGCGGGCGAGGGGACGAAGTTCGACGTCCTCGGGCTGGACCCGGGCGCGGTCGCCGGCGACATCGTGTACGGCCCGCCGACGCTCGGCTCGGCGCTCGCGGCCGTGTTCCGCCGCTACGCGCGGGAGCACGGCAAGGCGCGGTGGGGCGACAAGCGGCCGAGCTACTTCCGCAAGGTACCGATGCTGCTGCGGATGTTCCCGGACGCGCAGTTCGTCCACCTGGTCCGCGACGGCCGCGACGCGGTCAGCTCGCTCGCGCGGATGCCCTGGTACGACGGCGACGTCTACAGCGCTGCGCTGACCTGGCGGGAGGCCGTCGACACCGGGAGCCGGCTCGCGCGGCGGCTCGGCCCCGGCCGCTACTTCGAGATGCGCTACGAGGATCTCGTCGCCGAACCCGAGCGGTCGCTGGTCGCCCTGTGCGGGTTCCTGGGGGAGGAGTACGACGAGGCGATGGCCGAGCCGCACCACCACGCGCGCCGGACGGTCCCGGCCGAGCGCCGGTGGCACCTGCGGACGTACGAGGCCGTCAACGACCGCAACGTCGGCGCGTGGGCGGTGCGGATGCGGCCGTGGGAGGCCGACCTCGTCGAGCACGTCCTCGCGGACCGGCTGCGGCGGCACGGGTACGCGCTGGCGGGACGGGACCGTCCGGAGGCGGCGCACGTCGCGCGATTCCGCCGGACGGCGGCGCACCGATGGCGGGCCCAGCGCGCGCGGGCGATCCGGGATCGGGCGGCGCGGCTGCGCGAGCCGAATCCCGTCGGTTCATTGCTGACCGGTCCGGCGACCGGATCGGAAATACTTCCCATTTCGCCCGATCAGTGACCGAACGGGCGCGTCCGTCGGGCGCGCGGCGCCCCTTTCGGACCGCCTTCCACCCCGCCGGCGCCCGTCTTCAGGGCCCGATTGGGCGGTTGTCCGAAATTCTCATGGAACGTACCCGGCCCGGCTCGCCGCCCGCCGCGGGCACGGGGGCGCGGTCCTGGGGAACGGTGCAGGTCGCGTGCCGTGGGACGGCCGGCGGGGGAGGAGTGGCCGCGTGGGGCGGCCGTGACGGCGGTCGCCTGACGGCGCCCGTCGTGGGCCCCTTACGGAACCTGTTACCGTCCGGTACACCGGCTCCGTTTTACCGCTCTGCTGACTTAATTTACGGAAAAGTGACATGCTCGTGGCCGATAGTTCACAGACGGCTATGTGACATGCCGAACATATGCATGTACCGTGCCATGTGCTCAGCTACGGATGGCCATCGGGGTTTGGTTCAGAAGATCCTCTGACAAAAAGGGGAGCGCGGTGAGCGGATCGCAAACAATTTCCCACGACGAACTCCAGATGTGGCTTCTTGACCGCATCGCCTTCTACCTCGACAGGCCGACGGAAAATATTGACCCGGCGGTCGAACTGGCACGTTACGGCGTCGATTCGGTGTACGCCATCAGCATCATCAGCGACATCGAGGACCACCTGCAGGTGGAGGTGGACGTGGCCGAGGCGCGGCGCCGCGAGACGGTCGCCGACCTCACCGCCTACCTCCTCGACCTCGTCGCGTGATGGCCGGCCCGCCGGCCGCGGGCGCCGCCCTGGTGGTGCTCGGCGACAGCGTGGCCGAGGGCCGCGACGATCCCGACCCCGCGGGCGGCTGGCTCGGCTGGGCCGGCCGCCTCGCGCGGCGCCTCGGCGTGGACTCCGGTGACGTGCTGAACGTCTCCGACGCGGGCGCCACGATCGAGGACGTGGTGCGCGACCAGCTCCCCGCCGTGCGCGCCGCGCGGCCCCGGCTGGCGGTGCTCGGCTGCGGCATGAACGACGCGCTGAACGGGTTCGAGCCCGCCGCGGCGGGCGCCCGGCTGGACGAGGTGCACGGCTGGGCGCGGGACGCCGGCGCCGTCCTGCTGGCGATTCCGGTGCCCCGCCCGCCGCTGCTCGACCGGTCGCCCATCTCGCAGTTCCGTAAGAAACGCGTGCTCCAGCGCATCGCCTTGTTCAACATCGAGCTGGAACGTGCCGCGCGCGACTTCGGAATGGCTTTCCCGGCCCGTGAAACGGTGACGAAAATCGCTGACCCAGCGATGTGGAGTTCCGACGGGATCCACCTCAGCCCGGCCGGGCACGATTATGTCGCGGAGGTGATCGAACACCTCGCCGCCGGCATGCTCGGCGAGCGTGCCAACTGAGATCGGGACAGTCTCGGGGGCAGTCGAACAGTCGGGATGACGATGAAGAGACCATTCTCGCCCGCCCATGTCCCGCGATCGCCGGCGCGGTTCGCCGCCGGCGGCTCCCACCCGCCCCCCGCCGTCCACCGGGCCCGGGCGCACGACCGCGCCCGGGCCGCCGAGGCGGGCGCCGCCACCGCGGCGCGCGCCGTCACAGCGAAGGGAGCGGCGACGTGACGGTCCCCGGAACGTTCCGAGCGGCGGTGGAGGCCAAGGACCTCGACGCCATCACGCGGGCCCTGGACCCGGGCATCGAGTTCCACAGCCCGGTGATGGTGAAGCCCTACCTGGGACGCGACGCGGTCACCGCGCTGCTGCGCGTCCTGCTGGAGGTGTTCGAGGACTTCCGCTACACCGACGAGCTCGCCGGGACGGACCCGGCGAGCGCACCGTCCCAGGCGCTGGTGTTCAGCGCGCGGGTGATGGGCAAGGCGGTGCAGGGCCTCGACCTGCTGAGGTTCGGCGAGACCGGGCTGGTGACGGGGCTGACGGTCATGGTCCGGCCGCTGCCCGCGGCGATGACGCTCGCCCGCGCGGTCGGCCGCCGCATGGAGGACCAGGGGGCGTGACGGGACGCCCCCTTCGTGATGGGGCGGCGCGGACCGGGGGTGCGGGGGGCCGCCCCGGAAGGCGCCGTCCCGGCGGCGGCGCGTGCCGGTGAGGGCACGCGGGCGCCGCGACAAGTTCGGCTACAGGGAGTGGAAGATGGACAGCGGAATGGTCCCCGCACGCGCCGGCCTGTCACCGGCGCACGGCATCGCAGCCGATCTGGACGGCTTCCTCGGCGATCCCATGGACGACGAGGCCGGCCCGTTCTCCTACAAGGCGATCGTCGAGGCCGAGGAGCGCGACGAGCTGCCCCCCGGCGCGGTGGACGCCGTCCGGGCCTGGGGGTTCCCCAAATACCTGGTGCCGTCCGGGCTGGGCGGGCGCCTGACGACGCTGGAGGAGCTGTTCTTCGTCACCCGAGGCATCTCGCGGCGCAGCGTCACGGTCGCGGTGATGTACGGGTCGGGCCTGCTGGCGGTGAACCCGGTATGGCTGTGGGGCGACGACCGGCAGCGCAGGACGGTCGCGGACGGCGTGCTGAACGGCGACCTCGCGTGCTTCGGGGTGTCGGAGGCCGACCACGGCAGCGACGTGATGGCGAGCGAGTCCGAGGCGGTGAGCAAGGGCGACGAGCTGGTGCTGACCGGGACGAAGTGGCCGGTCGGCAACGCGACGCGCGGGCGGTTCGTCACGACGTACGCCAGGACCGGCCCGCGCGACTTCTCGCTGCTGCTGGTCGACAAGACGGCCCTGGAGCCGGAGAGCTGGTCGACGCTGCCGCCCGTCCGGACGGTCGGGCTGCGCGGCCACGACCTCAGCGGCGTCGTGTTCGACGGGGCGCGCCTGCCCGCGGACTGCGTGATCGGGCGGCGCGGGGCCGGGCTCGTCCAGACCCTGAAGACGCTGCAGATCACCCGGACGGCGATCGCGGCGCTGTCGGTCGGGACGATGGACGCGGTGGTGCGGATCGCGATGGAGTACGCGCACCAGCGCACCCTCTACGGCGCGGACATCTACCAGATCCCGGTGATCCGCGACCATCTGCTGAAGGCGCACCTGGACCTGCTGATCGCCGAGTGCGTCGCGATACCGGTGGCGCGCGCGCTGACGGTCGCGCCGGGCCGGCTGAGCCTGTGGTCGTCGATCGTGAAGTACTTCGTCCCGGTGCAGGGGGACGAGGTCGTCGCGAGCATGGGAACGGTCCTGGCGGCGCGCGGCTACCTGCGCGAGGGCGTCGCGCACGGGGTGTTCCAGAAGCTGCAGCGCGACCACGCGATCGCGAGCATCTTCGAGGGCACCACGCACGTCAACCTCGCGAACGTCGCGGCCCAGCTGCCGTTCCTCTGCCGGCCGCCGGACGAGACGGGCGGCGAGGACGAGCTGCTCGCGGAGCTGTTCTCCTGGACCCGGACGCCGCCGACCTGGCAGCCGGACGGACGCCGCCTCCAGCTCACCAACGAGGGCCGCGACGAGGTCGGGCAGCGGTTCGAGCAGATCTCCGAGGAGCTGCTCGCTGCGGCGAACGCGCACGCCGCGCCGGGCGTCGCCGCCGAGCTGAAGGACCTGGTGTCCAGCATCGGCGCGCTGCGCGCGAAGGTCGACGAGGGCATCCGGGAGAGCGAGGGCGACACCTCGTCGGTGGCGGCGCTGATGCGCGCGCGCCGGTACTGCGAGCTGCACGCGATGGTGTCGTGCATGCTCACGTGGCTGCACAACCACCGCGAGTTCGGCGGCGCGTTCGCGGGCGGGCAGTGGCTCGTCCTGTGCCTCCAGCGGCTGCTGCAGCGCACCTACCCGGACACCGTCCTGTCGGAGGAGTTCCTGCCGACGCTGGAGGACGCGATGTTCCGTTCCTCCGGCGAGGGCCGCTGGTTCACGCTGACGACGCTGGCCGAGGACGTGTGACGGCGCCATGAGCATGGGCAAGCACATCGATTTCGTGTCGGCCGTCCGGGAGACCGTGCGGACGCACGGGGACGCGCGGGGCTTCACCTTCGTCAAGGAGGAGCCGGGCCCCGGCCGCGCCTACCGCGAGGACGTGCTCGGCCTCGCCGAGCTGGACCGGCGGGCCAGGGCGCTGGCCCGCCGGCTGGAGGAGCGCGGCCTGCGGGACCGGGCCGTCCTGCTGCTGTATCCGGAGGGCCTGGAGTTCATGGCGGCGTTCGTCGGCTGCCTGTACGCGCGGGTCGTGGCCGTCCCGGCGCCGCTTCCGGTGCTGGACGCGGGGCGCTTCGACCGCACCCGCCGGATCATCGCCGACGCCGACATCACCTGGATCCTCACCGACAGCGCCCATCTCGCGGGGCTGGAGGGGTGGCTGAAGGAGGCGGGGCTCGCCGGGAAGGTGCAGTGCCTCGACACCGAGGCCGCCGGCGGCGAGGACCTGCTCGCGGACGCGGACGCGTGGACGATGCCGGAGTTCGGCCCGGACACGCTCGCCTTCCTGCAGTACACGTCCGGTTCGACGAGCGAGCCGAAGGGCGTGATGGTCACCCACCGGAACCTGCTGTACAACGCCGAGGAGATCAGGCGGCGCATCCAGGGGACGCCGGAGTCGATCGGCGTCGGCTGGGTGCCGCACTTCCACGACATGGGGCTCGTCGGCCAGTTCCTGGAGCCGCTGTACCTCGGCATGCGGTACGTGCTGACGTCGCCGATCACCTTCATCAAGCGGCCCGCGCTGTGGCTGGAGCTCGTCACCCGGCACCGCGCGACGATCATCGTCGCGCCGAACTTCGGGTACGAGCTGACGCTGCGCCGCGTCACCGACCGGCAGCTGGAGGCGCTGGACCTGTCGTCGCTGCAGACGGTGAAGAACGGCGCCGAGCCCGTCCGGGCGGCGACGCTGGAGCGGTGGTGCGAGCGGTTCGCGCCCGCCGGGTTCGAGCCGCGGATGTGGATGCCGTGCTACGGCATGGCGGAGGCGACGCTGCTCATCAGCGCCGCGCCGTGGGGCACGGGCCCGGTGATCCGCGACTTCGACGCCGCCGCCCTGTCCCGCGGCCGGGCCGTGCCGGCGGAGGAGTCCGAGGAGCGCGAGGGGCCGGGCGGGGACGCGGCGGACGCGGGCGCGGACGCGGCGGACGGGGTGGACGGAACGGTGCGGCGGCTGGTGAGCAGCGGCCGCCCGGTCACCCTGGACGTCCGCATCGTCGACCCCGACAGCCTGGAGCCGCTGCCGGACGGCCGGGCGGGGGAGATCTGGGTGCGCGGCGGCAGCGTCGCGGCGGGCTACTGGCGCAGCCCGGTCGCGACGCGCGTGACGTTCCAGGCGCGCACCGCGGACGGCGACGGCCCGTTCCTGCGCACCGGCGACCTCGGGTTCGTGGACGGCGGCGAGCTGTTCGTCACCGGCCGCCGCAAGGACCTGATCATCGTCAACGGCCGCAACATCCACGCCCACGACATCGAG
This sequence comes from Spirillospora sp. NPDC000708, assembly GCF_040299565.1. Lineage (NCBI taxonomy): Bacteria > Bacillati > Actinomycetota > Actinomycetes > Streptosporangiales > Thermomonosporaceae > Spirillospora > Spirillospora sp. NPDC000708. The sequence goes on along the minus strand of NZ_JBEPCJ010000080.1, from coordinate 27,897 downwards.
GAGACCGCGCAGGCGGCCCATCCCGCGGCGCTGATCGGCGCCGCGTTCGTGCTCGACGGCGTGACGACCGAGGACGGCCGGGAGCAGGTCGTGCTCGTCCAGGAGATCAGCACGCGGGCCGCCGCGGGGACGACGCCGGACGAGCTCGCGGGGCTCATCAAGGCCGCCGTGGCGCGCGCGCACGAGCTGCCCGCGCTCAGCGTGGTGCTGACCGGGCGCGGCTCTGTGCGCCGCACGACGAGCGGGAAGCTGCGGCGCGGCCCGACCCGCCAGGCGCTGCTGGACGGCGAGATCGGGGCGCTCGGGGCGGACCTCGAACCGGGCGTCGCGAAATTCGTCCATACTCGACCTAGTCAAAAGCATGACTAATCATGTCGTTGTCTGATAACGTCGGGCATCACCCTGAGTCAAGCAGGGAGAGAAGTCCGATGGCCTTGCGTCACGCGGTCCTGGCGGCGTTGCTCGACGGCGAGTACAGCGGCTACCAGCTGGCCAAGATCTTTGATTTGTCGGTCTCCAACTTCTGGCACGCCGTTCCGCAGCAGCTCTACTCCGAGCTGTCGAGGTTGGAGACCGAAGGACTGATCAGCGGACGGCAGGTCATCCAGCACGACCGACCCAACAAGCGCGTCTACACCGTCACCCGGGCCGGCGTGGACGAGCTGGAGCGCTTCGCCAGCACGCCCGCGAAACCCGGGACCATCCGCGAGAACATCCTCGTCATGGTGCAGGCCGTCGACCACATCTCCGCGGACGCGGTGATCGCGCAGCTCGAGGAGCGCGCCCGCATGTCCGCCGCGAAGGTCGAGCTGTTCGAGCGCATGCTCGTACGCCTGCGCGGTGACCTGGACGAGCACACGTTCCTGCGCAGCGCCACGCCGATCGGCCCGTACCTGACGTGCCTGCGGGGCCGCCGGTTCGAGCAGGAGCACCACGAGTGGTTCACCAGCACCGCCCGGCTGCTGCGCGCCAGGGCGGGCGCCCACGCCGAAGGGGGCGAGGCGCCATGACCGGCGCCGGCCGCACGGCCGCAGGCCGCACGGCTCCGGCCCCTTCGCACACCGTGCCTCCGTACGCCCCCGTCCCGGCGCCGCCGGGCGGGCGGCGCGGGACGCCCCACCGGGCGCCCCGGACGGCGGCACGGGCATTCACCCCCAGCGACCTCCCCGGCCGGGAGTCAAGGCCGGGCCGGGACGGGCCGCCACGCCTTAGTCAAGGAGGCGTTCCACATGTCGGGCGAACACCGCACCATCGAGTTGCCTAGCACCCTGGCCACCCCCCACCACTCCGTCCCCGCACACCCGCACGGGCTCACCGCGATGGACGGGCCGGACCCCGTCCTGCTCGGCGAGCTGACCCTGCCCGCCGAGCGCGCGTCGGTCCCGCGGGCCCGCGCCTTCGGCCGCGCCGTCCTCGGCTCCGCCGGGGCCGCGCACGTCGGCGACGACGCGGAGGTCCTGATCTCCGAACTGGTCACGGGGGCCGTCCGGCACGCCGCCGGCACCGGCTCGCTGCTGTGCCTGCGGCTGCTGCGGGACGGGTCCCGGCTGCGGATCGAGGTCCACGACCGCGGCGCCGCGCTGCCGCACTCCAGGCCCGTCGACCTCATGGAGGAGACCGGCCGCGGCTGGTTCCTCGTCGCCGCGCTCGCCTACCGGCACGGCACCGACCTCACCGCCTCCGGCAAGACGGTCTGGTGCGAGCTGGACGGCTGGCCGCTCGACGAGCGGCACGCGCGCTGACCCGGGCACCGTCCCGGCCCGAGCACCCGCGCGGGCCCGGGCGCGGTGCACCGTTCGCGGCGCCGCGCCGCCCCTTCCCGCCGGTCACCTGAACGGCGGGACCCACGCGCGCGCGCCGACGGACGCCCATACCGGCGGCGATGGGGATTGCCATGTCCGTGGAGTACTACCGGGCGGATGGGATACGCGCCACGGCGGACGAGGCGCAGCGGCTGCTGCTGGACGCGCGGTCGAGGCTGCTCGCCCAGGACGTCATCCGCGTCGGCGGAGTCGTGGTGGTCGTCTCCACCTGGTTCACCGTGATCGACCTCGGGTTCGCGGCGAACGGGAGACCCCTGCTCTGGCAGACGATCGTGTCCGACCTGTCGATGCACGCCGACGTCGGGCGCTACAGCACGCGGGAGAAGGCGGCGCGCGGCCACGCCGAGGCGGTCGAGATGATCACCGGCCGGCTGCGCGGCCTGGTCGCCCGCGCCGCACTGGACGAGGCGCGCCCGTGAGCGCCCCGTCCCGCCCCCGGCGAGGCGCGGCCCCCGGAGCCCGCCCGCCCCGACCCGAGTTCGACGAACCCTGCACCGGGCCGACAGCCGGCCCGACCCCGACGAGTGGGTGATCGGATTGGACACCGAAGGCCGGCCGACGGCCCCGAACGCGGCCCCGGCCCGGGAGGATCCCGGCGACGGCGACTTCGCCGCGGAGAGCACGCGACGCACGAGACGCACCGGCGAGGAGAGCGCCCGGTCCCGGAAACGGCGGCCGATCCGCATGCGCATCACCGCGCTGCTCCTCGTCCCCCTGGTCTCCCTGATAGCCCTGTGGGCGTTCGCCGCGAACATCACGCTGGGCGACGCGTTCGACAAGTACGACTTCTCCACCACCTACGAGAAGATCGGACTGCCCGGCATCACGCTCGTGAGCCAGCTCCAAGCGGAACGTTCCCTGAGCGTCGCGGCGCTGGTCACGCAGCAGCCCCAGTACAAGCAGAAGCTCGCGCAGCAGCGGGCCCGGGTCGACGGCCTGGAGGCCGCCTTCAAGAGGTCGGCGCTGTCCAAGGACGCGCAGGACGCCGCGAAGCCCGAGACCAAGCAGCGGCTCACCGTCGCCGTCCGGGACCTGGCGAAGCTGCCGCAGCTGCGCGCCAGGGTCGACGCCGGGCGCTTCGAGACGCTCGACCTCATCAACTCCTACAGCACCGTCCTCGACGACCTCGTCTCGGTGTTCAACGGCTTCGTCGCCGTCGACGACGTCAACATCCTCACCCAGGGCCGCGCGCTGATCAGCCTCGGCAACGCCCGCGCCTCCATGCTGAAGGAGGACTCGCTGGTCATCTCCGCGATGGCGCGCGGGGGCCGCTTCACCCCGGCCGAGCACATCGCGTTCGTCCAGTTCGCGGCGCAGGGCCGGCAGGCGTTCGAGGCCGGGCTCGCCGACCTCAACGCCACCATCCGGGCGCCGCTGCAGCAGCTCGCCCAGTCCGCCGGTTTCCAGCGGTACCGCGCGGCCGAGTCGGCGATCGTCAACGCCCGCGGCGACCGGCTGCCCGCCGAGGCGGGCGACTGGACGGCCACCACGCAGCTGCTCGGGCAGGCGTGGGACCAGCGGGTCACCCAGGCGAGCCTCGCGCTGGACGACATGGCCAAGCCGATCGGCAACCGGATCATCATGCGGCTGGTCATCGCGGGCGGGTTCGGGCTGCTCGCCGTGATCGCGTCGATCGTGCTGTCGCTGCTGGCCGCGCGCAGCCTCTCCCGCGAGCTGCGCGGGCTGCAGCGCGCCGCCCTCGACCTCGCCTCGAACCGGCTGCCCCGGGTGGTGGCGCGGCTGCGCCGCGGCGAGGAGGTGGACGTGGAGGCGGAGGCGCCGCCCCTGGTCATCGGCAAGAGCCGGGAGGTGTCCCGGGTCGGGGACGCGTTCACCCGCGTCCAGCACACCGCGATCGAGACCGCCGTCCGCGAGTCCTACCTGCGGCAGGGCATCAGCCGGGTGTTCCTGAACGTGGCGTGGCGCAGCCAGTCGCTGCTGCACCGCCAGCTGCGGATGCTGGACGAGATGGAGCGCGGCGCGTCCGACCCGAAGGCGCTGGAGGACCTGTTCCGCCTCGACCACCTCACCACCCGCATGCGCCGGCACGCCGAGGGCCTGGTCATCCTGTCCGGGACGGCGCCGGGCCGCGGTTGGAGCCGGCCCGTGCACGTCGAGGACGTGCTGCGGTCGGCGATCTCGGAGGTCGAGGACTACACCCGGGTCGAGGTCGTGGTGGTGTCCGGGCGGGCCGCGGTGATCGGCGAGGCCGTCGCCGACATCGTGCACCTGCTCGCCGAGCTGATCGAGAACGCCACGGTGTTCTCGCCGTCGCCGACCGAGGTGCTCGTGCGCGGCGAGATGGGGGCCAACGGGTTCGCGGTCGACGTCATCGACCGCGGCATCGGCCTCGACCAGTCCGAGCTCGACGCGCTGAACCTGCGGCTGTCGCAGCCGCCGGAGTTCGACCTCGCCGTCACCGACCGGCTCGGGCTGTTCGTCGTCGGGCGGCTCGCCCACCGGCACGGCATCAGGGTCGCCCTGCAGCCGTCGCTGTACGGCGGCGTCAGCGCCGTGGTGCTGATCCCGCGCCGGCTGATCGTGGAGGCCGAAGGGCCGGACGACGAGGACGACGCGCCGATCGCGCACCAGGCGGCCGCCCCGGCGGCTCCGGCGCCCCCACCGGCGAACGGCGTGGCGAACGGCGCCGCGAACGGCTCGCTGCGCGCCTGGCCTTCGGGCGCGGCCGGGTCGGCGCCGTCGAACGGGACCGCGATGCTGAACGCGCCGACCCCGTTCGACGTCGAGGCGCCGGCGGTGGTGGACTTCCCCGAGCCGGACGGCACCATGCCGTCCCCGGACGCGACCCAGCCGTCCCCGCACGCGACCCAGCCGTTCCACGAGGCGTGGCGGCTGGAGACGCCGCACCTGGACGCGGGTCCCGCCGAGACGCGGGCGTTCGAGACGCCCGCCTCGTTCGGCGAGGTGCGGGCGGGCGGCGGGCGCGCGCCGCTGCCGCGGCGGGTCCGCGGCGGCAACCTGGCGCCGCAGCTGCGGGACGACCCGCGGGCGACGCCGCGCACGGCACCGGCCCACCCCGACGACGCGCTCGTCGCGTGGGAGGAGCGGTCGGCGGAGGCGTCCCGCGACCTGTTCGCCGCACTGCAGGCGGGCTGGCTGCGGGGACGCGACGAGGACGAGGCACCGGACGGCAGGGAGCGGGCATGAGCGGGCAGGGAACGACCAACGAGCTGAACTGGCTGCTCGACGACCTCGTCGACCGGGTCCCGCAGATCCGCAAGGTCGTCGTGCTGTCGCGGGACGGCCTCGTGATGGGCATGTCGCGGGGCGTCGGGCGGGAGGACTCCGAGTACCTCGCGGCGCTCGCCGCCGGGTTCCACAGCCTGGCCATCGGCGCCCGGCCGCAGCTGGACTCCGGCGAGGTCCGGCAGACGATGATCGAGATGGAGCGCGGCCTGTTCTTCGTCGTCCCGGCCGGCGCCAACAGCTGCCTGGCGCTGCTCAGCGAGGTCGGCGCGAACGCCGGCCTGGTCGCCTACGAGATGACGATGCTGGTCAAACGGGTCGGCAAGCAGCTGTCGACCGGCCTGAGACATCCGGGCCCGGGGCCCGGATCCGGGTGAGCCGCCATGACCCCCAGCGCACCCGGCGCGCCCCGGGGACCCGCCGGTCCCGGTGCTCCCGGGACCGGCGGACCCCCGGGTCCCGGCGGGCCCGGTGCTCCCGGCGGTCCGGGCGCCCCCGGCCGTCCGCACGTGTCCGGCGGTCCGCACGTGTCCGGCGGTCCCGGCGTGTCCGGTACGCCGGGCCTGTCCGGTGTTCCGGGCGCCTCCGGCGGGCCCCCGCCCGCCCCCGGCGACCCCGGTGGCTTCGGCGACCCCGCCGGATACGGGGACCCCGCCGGATACGGCGAGCCGGGCGGTCCCGGCGAGCCCGGCGGCAGCGGCGGTCCGTTCGCTCCGGCGCGGGAGCGGTGGATCGACGCGGCCGCCGGGCCGATCGTCCGCCCCTACGCGGTGACCCGCGGCCGGACCCGGCCGCGCGGCGAGCCGCTCGACATCGTGGCGATCCTCGTCGCGACCGGCCGGGCGCCCGCCGAGCCCGGCCGCCTCTCGCGGCACCAGCGCCGGCTGCTCGCGCTGTGCCGCCGCCCGCACGCCCTGGCCGACCTGGCCTCCGACCTGGACCTGCCGTTCGGCGTGATCCGGGTGCTGGCCGGCGACCTGGTCGACTCCGGCCTGGTGAGCGTCCAGCGCTGGGCCCCCGCCACCCCGTCCGTCCAGCCGCACAACGACCCGAACCTGCTCAGGAGGGTGCTCGATGAACTCCGCGCGCTCTGATCCCCCGCCCGACCACCTCCCGCCCGGCGAGCACGACGAGCGGCTCGACGGGCCGCGGGTCGCGCTGAAGATCCTGGTCGCCGGCGGGTTCGGGGTCGGCAAGACGACCCTGGTCGGCGCGGTCAGCGAGATCCGGCCGCTGCGCACCGAGGAGGCGCTCACCGACCTCGGCGCCGCCGTGGACGACCTGGACGGCGTCGCCGCCAAGACGACCACGACCGTGGCGATGGACTTCGGCCGCATCACGCTGCGCGACGGCGTCGCGATCTACCTGTTCGGCACGCCCGGGCAGGAGCGGTTCTGGTTCATGTGGAACGAGCTGTCGCGCGGCGCGCTCGGCGCGGTCGTGCTGGCCGACACGCGGCGGCTGATGGCGAGCTTCGCGTCCATCGACTACTTCGAGCAGAAGGGCACGCCGTTCGTGGTGGCGGTCAACTGCTTCGACGACGCCGACCGCTACGAGCCGCCGGAGATCCGCACGGCGCTGGACATCGACCCGCACGTGCCCGTGCTGCTGTGCGACGCGCGGCGGAACGGGTCGGCGAAGGAGGTGCTGGTCGCGCTGGTGGAGCACGCGCTGCGGATCGCGGGCGCGGCGGCCTCCCGGCCCCCGTCCGAGCCGGGGCCCCGGCCCTGGCCCGCCCCCGCCCGCGCGGAGGGGTAGCCCATCGGGAGGCGGCGGATCCGCTCCCGGCGCCGGAAGGGGCCGGGCGGGTCCGCCGCCGCGGTCAGGCGGATTCGCCGTCGGACGCGGGCAACGGCGACCCCATCACGATCTCGTCCACGGCGACGTCGTGCCCGTCCGCGCAGCGGACCTGGGCGGTCACGGCCTCGCCGCAGCCGGCGTGCCGGAGCGCGACCTGCCGCCCCTCCTCGCCGGGCAGGTACGTCTCGCCCCACTCCATGAGGCTGACCAGCGTCGGCGCGAGGTCCAGCCCCATCTTGGTCAGGTGGTACTCGTAGCGGGTGCGCTGCCCGGGCTCCTGGTAGGGCTCGCGGACGAGCAGCCCCGCCTTCACCAGGTGGCGGAGGCGGGCGGTGACGGCGGACTCGGTCATCTCGAGGTTCTTCACGAAGTCGCCGAACCGGTTCGTCCCGAAGTACGCCTCGCTGAGCACCAGCACCGCCGACGGCGGGCCGAGCGCGGCGAGCGTCCGCGCGACCGGGCAGTTCTGCATCGACCAGGTGTCGCGGTCGGCGAAATGCCCCTCAAGTGCGATCGTCACGGCAACCACTATAAACCTGCTGACTTCGCTTGACCAAAGTCAGGTGGCCGGGTTAGCGTCCCTGACTATGGTGAAACAAAGTCAGGTGCGCCCGGGGACGTCGCTCGCGGTGCTGTCCGTCGCCTCCTTCATGGCGGGCCTCGACCTGTTCATCGTCAACGTCGCGTTCGACGACATCGGCCGCGACTTCGCCGGGACGTCCCTGGCCGACCTGTCCTGGGTGCTCAACGGCTACGCGATCGTGTTCGCGGCGCTGCTCGTCCCGCTCGGCCGGCTCGCCGACCGCTACGGCCGCAAGGCCGGCCTCGTCCTCGGTCTCACCGTCTTCACCCTCGCCTCCCAGGCCTGCGCCCTCGCGCCCTCGCTGTGGTGGCTCGTCGCGTTCCGCGTCGTCCAGGCCGCGGGCGCCGCCGCGCTCATCCCCACCAGCCTCGGTCTGCTGCTGTCGGTGTTCCCGCCCGGACGCCGCGCCGGCGCCGTCCGCATCTGGTCGTCGGCGTCCGCGCTCGCCGCCGCCGCCGGGCCCGCCGTCGGCGGGGTCCTGGTCGACTCGTCCTGGCGCTGGGTTTTCGAGGTGAACGTGCCGATCGGGCTCCTCGCGACCGCCCTGGCACTGCGGTTCGTGCCCGACAGCCGCGACGGCGCCTCGGCCCGCGTCCCCGACCTTCCCGGTGCCGCCGTGCTGACCGGCGCGATCGCGCTGCTCGCGCTCGGCCTGGTGAAGATCAACGACTGGCCGGGGCAGCGCACCGCGATCGTGGTGGGCACCTCGGTGATCGCCCTCGCCTTCTTCTGGGGACGCTCCCGGCGGCACCCGGCGCCCGTGATCGAGCCCGCGCTGCTGTCCGTCCGCACCTTCGCCTGGTCGAACGCCGCGGTCCTGCTCTTCACCGTCGCGTTCGCCGCCGAACTGCTGCTCGGCGTCCTCTGGATGCAGCAGGTGTGGCACTACTCGCCGGTCCGCACCGGCCTCGGCGTCGCGCCCGGACCCCTGATGGTCCCGGTCATGGCGCTGATCGCCGGGAAGATGGCCGCGCGGCGCGTCCCCGTCGGCCTGATCACCGCCGTCGGCTGCATGCTCTGCGCGTTCGGCGTCGTCATGGTGGCGGCCTCGCTCGACGCCACGCCCGCCTACGCCTCCGAGATGCTGCCGGGCTGGCTCGTCGGCGGCGTCGGCGTCGGCCTCGCGCTCCCCACCATCCTGTCCGCCGCCGCCGCGGACCTGCCCGACCACCGGTTCGCGACGGGAAGCGCCGTCGTCAACATGAGCCGGCAGATCGGCAGCGTCCTCGGCGTCAGCCTCGCCGTCGCCGTCCTCGGCTCTCCCCACGGCTACGTGGACGCTCACCGCGCCTACGTGCACGCCTGGCTGATGGTGGGCGCGTTCATGGTCGTCGCCGCGGCCGCGGCCTTCGGCATGACCCCGCGCCGCCACCGGCCCGTCACCCCCGTCCCCGAAACCGAGAAGGAAGTGGTCGCCGGCACTTAACCCCCTGCTTGACACAGAACGCGGGCGCGGACGGAACCTTGACCCGGACCAATGACGGCCCGGTCCGCCCACCGCCCCACCACATGATGGGCATCCCGATCCGGACGGGATGCCCGTCGTGCTTTCCCCGCGTGTGCGTCGCGTGGGCGCGTGTGCGCGCGGGATCAGCGCGGGTGGACGCCGGGAGTCCGGCGCCACGCCTCCAGCAGCCGCGCCGCGGACCCGCCGACCGGCCCGACCGCGTCCGCGAGCACGGACGCGTCCGGCAGGTGCGCGCCGGACACGGCGGCGACGGCGTCCGCCGCGTCCCCGATCGTGGACGAGCACACCGACAGCAGGTAGGCGGGCACGTCCAGTGCCGGATCGGTGCATCCGACCAGCGGCGTCCCGACCGCCGCGATCAGCGGGAACACCGTGCCGGGGATCCCGATCGCCGCCTCCGCCCGCGCGGACGCCTGGAGCGTCGGCACCGCGCTGATCTCGTACTGCCGCCACAACTCCGGGTCCTCGCGGGGGTGCAGGCCGACGAGGACGCGCTTCCCGGCGTCCTTCAGTCGCGCCGCCGACGCGAGCAGCAGTTCGGTGCCGGGCGCGGCGCCGCCCGTCCCGTCCGGGTGGGTGACGCTCGTGACGACCAGCACCAGGCCGCTCTCCGGCGCGCGGCGCGGCAGGTCGTCGGTCTGCGGTGACCCGACGACGCGGACGCGGCGGCGGGTGCCGAGGTAGCTCGCGAACGACCGTGCCTCGGCGTTCGACGACGAGGTGACGGTTCGCAGCCGCGGGCGCAGCCGCTTCGCGCCCGCCGCCTCGTCCGGGCCGAGGTAGGCCAGCGAACTCGCGGCGAGGGGCATGTGCCGGAACCGCGCGGCGCACTCCAGCGGCCAGTCCCCCGCGCCGGTGACGACCAGCAGGTCGGCGCGCGGCGCGGTGTCCGGCGTGGCGACCGGCACCGGGTCGCCGGGCGCGACCTGGGACGGGTCCGGGACGAGCTGGGTCACCTGCACGCCGCGCGCCGCGGCCTCGCGGAGCAGCGGGGAGACGTGGTAGGTGCCCCACGGCTCGTTGGTCGCGATCAGCACGCGGAGGCCGCGAGGGCCGGGGCGGGACGAGGCGCGGGCGGGAGCGGCGGTCGCGCCGAGGGCGGCGGCGCCGAGCGCACCGGCCAGGACCGTCCGCCGGGACGGGGAGAAACTGTCGATCTTGGTCACCGGCTCACCGTAGGAGCCGGGTCCGACCGGCGGATGAACGCGCCGGGAACGCCGGGCGGTGCCGCCCCGTCACCCCAGGTCGGCGATGGACGCGAGCAGCGGGACCAGCAGCCCCGGCAGCTCGGCGTGGGGACGGCCCAGGTCGGCGGCCATCGCGTCGCAGGCCGGGAAGGACGTCACCGCGGCGGCCGCCGCGCTCGCCTCCCGCACCCCGAACGGCGGGCGCAGGCGGCCCTCGCCGTCCAGGCGCTCGACCGCGGCGGTCACCTGCGCCAGCCGCCAGCGCTCGCGCCCGGCGATGACGTCGCGCACCTCCGGATCCACCTCCGCGAGGCTCACCAGCCGGCGCAGCAGATCGGGATCGGTGCCCCAGAACCGGCAGATCCCGGCCACGGTCCCGCGGAACGCGTCCCGCGCGGCGGGCCGGTCGAGCGCCTCCCGCAGGTGCGGGACGACCTCGGAGCGGCCCGCGAGGTCGTCGGCGACCGCCTCCAGCAGGCCGGGCTTGGAGCCGAACCGGCGGTAGACCGTCACGCGGGTGACCCCGGCCTCGGCGGCGACCCGCTCCATGCTCAGGCCGTGGTACCCGGCCTCGACGAGGTGCCGCCGCGCGGCGCCGACGATGGCGCGGCGGGTCCGCTCGACCCCGGCTGCTCGCTCCATGGACCCGATGATACAGGTTGTATATTGAGATACAGGATGTAACACGAAGGAGGACGCCATGGGGACGACCGCGCTCGTGACCGGGGCGAACAGGGGACTGGGCAAGGAGACCGCGCGGCGGCTGGCACGGCGGGGGATGACCGTCCTGCTCGGCAGCCGCGACCCCGTCCGGGGCGATGAGGCCGCGCGGGACCTCGCGTCCGACGGCGACGTGCGGCCGCTGCGGCTCGACGTCACCGACCCGCCGTGCGTCGCGGCCGCCGCCCGGATCGAGGACGAGCACGGGCGCCTCGACGTCCTCGTCAACAACGCCGGGCTCATGGTCGAGGCGCTCGCGACCGAGATGACCGCCGCCGACATGCGCCGCGCCTACGAGGTCAACGTCTTCGGCGCCGTCACCGTCCTGAACGCGGTGCTCCCGCTGCTTCGCCGGTCGGAGTCCCCGCGGGTGGTGAACGTGTCCAGCACGACGGCGTCCCTCACCCTGACCGGCGGCGGCGCGGACTTCGGCGGCGACGCCCACCTGCGGCTCGCCTACTCCAGCTCCAAGGCGGCGCTGAACATGTTGACCGTCCAGTACGCCGCGGCGTTCGCCGCCGACCCCGGCCTCGCGCACATCAAGATCAATTCGGCGACGCCGGGGTACGTCGCGACGGACATGAGCGCGCACCGCGGCACCCGGACCGTCGAGGAGGGCTCCCGGATCATCGTGGACCTCGCCACCCTGCCCGCGGACGGCCCCACCGGCGGATTCTTCCGCGAGCAGGGCCCCGTCCCCTGGTGAGCGGCGCGCTGCGGCGGGGGCGTTCGTAGCATCGGCACATGACCGAGTACTGCCTCGTCTGCGATCACAACGCCCGTATGGACGGGCTGCCGCCCCGCGAGGTCGTCGCGTTCGACGAGCACTGGCGGGTGGCGCACGCCTTCGGCACCGGGACGCCCGGCTGGCTCGTTCTCATGCCGCGCCGCCACGTCACGGCCGTCGCCGAACTGAGCGACGCGGAGGCCGCCGTGCTGGGGGCCTGGCAGGTGCGGCTGTCGCGGGCGCTGCACGCGGTCACCGGGTGCGGCAAGACCTACATCGCGCAGTTCGCCGAGGCCGAAGGGTTCGCGCACGTGCACTTCCATATCGTCCCGCGCGCCGGCGATCTGCCCGCCGACCTGCGCGGCCCGCGCGTGTTCGCGCTGCTCGGACGGCCGCCGGAAGACGATCTCGACGAGGCGCGGCGGGACGGGCTGGCGACGGCGATCCGCCGGCACCTGTGAGCCGCGGGATTAATCACGTGGTGGGGATGGTTATCGGTGTCGTTCTGAAGAGGAGGTTCGACGATGGCACGAAACGATGTCCGGCCGGTCGTGAAGCTGCGGTCGACCGCGGGGAGCGGCCACACGTACGTGACCCGCAAGAACCGCAGGAACGACCCCGACCGCTTGGTGCTGCGCAAGTACGACCCCGTGGAGCGCGCTCACGTGCTGTACCGCGAGGAGCGCTGATCCCGGAGCGGGGGGGGCGGGCGGGCAGGGTTGGGGGGGGGGGGGCGCC
>NZ_JBEPCJ010000080.1:0-15635 GCF_040299565.1 Spirillospora sp. NPDC000708 | reverse complement strand
GCCCCACTCCCCCCCCGGGCGAGCGCCCCCCGCGTCTTCCCCCCGCGCGCCCGGCACCCGGACGCCGCCCCCGCCTAGGCGCGCCCCCGGGGGGCCGCGCCGGCGTTCGGGGTCCTCAGGGTGGGGAGGCGTGGGTGAGGATCTCGTGGAGCTCGGTCGAGCGGCGGGCGGTGATGGCGCCCTCGCGGGTCCGGGTGGAGATCTTGTGCTGCAGGTCGGCGACGTCGGAGCCGCCGTGGTGCGGGTGGGCGAGCATGCCCTGGATGACGTTGGTGAGGTCGACGCCCACGTCCGCGCGGACGTCCCCCGCCGCGACGCCCTGACCCACCGCGAACCGCAGGCGGAGCAGGGCCTGGCGGAAGGAGACGGAGGGCACCGGGGCGGGGGTCGTGCCCGTGTGCCGTTCTTCGCGGGGCGCGGGACGGGTCGTCTGGACGGTCGGCGACGCGGCCTGGAGGGGGAGGAGCCGTCCGCGCGGCCGGTCGGGGCCGGCGAGGGTGTCGCCGAGCCCGAGGACGAGGGTCGTCGCGGCGGCGACCGTCGCGACGACGCCGGCGAGTGCGAGCCACGGGAAGGGCGACCCGCGGCGGGCCCGCGGTGGGGCGGGCCGCCACTCGGCTCCTGCGGGCTCGGCGGTCATGGTCCCTCCCGGTCGAACGGCGCGGCCGTGCACCATACCCGGGAGTACGCCCGGAGGGGCGGGGGTGGTTCGACCGCGCCGTGCGAGCCGGGCGCGGAGCCGGCCGCGGCCCGGTACCACGTCGTTGGGGTACGGGGCGCGGCCGGCCGGTCTATTTGCTGCCCGCCGGGAGCGGCTGCTCGGCGCGCCAGGCGGCGAGGAGGTCGCGCAGCTCGCCGCGGTAGCGGGCGATGTTGGCGGTCTTGACGTCCTCGTAGCCGCGGATCATGTCGGGCAGTTCGGCGATCTCCACGGCGAGGTCGTGGTTGTCCTTGTCGAGGCCGCCGGCGAGCTCGTCGACGACCGCGAGGTACTCGGTGACGAGGCGGCGCTCGGCGCGGCGCTGGGCGGTGGCGCCGAACGGGTCGAACGGGGTGCCGCGCAGCCGCCGCATCGCGCGCAGCGCGTGGAAGGCGGGACGGGCCGTCCGGCCGAGCGCGATCTTGCGGTCGACGCCGACGGCGCGCAGCAGCGGCGGGTGCAGCATGTACCGGACGGTCGCGCCCGCACCGAACTGCTCTTCGACCTGGCGGGTGAGCGCCGGGTCGAGGTGGAGGCGCGCGACCTCGTACTCGTCCTTGTAGGCCATCAGCTTGTGCAGGTGGCGGGCTACGGCGACGGCGAGCCGCCGTCCGGACCCGACGGCGTCGCGTTCGGTGGCGGCGACGCGCAGGACCGTGTCGAGGTACCGCTTGGCGAGCGCGAGGTCCTGGTAGGCGGCGAGGTCGGGGACGCGGATCCGCAGCACGCGGGCCAGCTCGTCGTCGGTTCCCGACGCGTCCACCAGGTTCATCGCGGCGGGCGCGTTGGCGGCCAGGGGCCGCTGGACGGCGGCGGGGGCGGCGGGCGGCTCGGCCCACTCGGGCTCCAGGACGAGCCGCCGGCCCGCCCGGAACGCCTGGACGTTCGCCTCGACCTGGACGCCGTTGAGCGCGAGCGCGTCCTCGATCGCACGCGCCGACAGCGGCAGCAGCCCGGCCTGGTAGGCGGCGCCGACGACCACGAAGTTCGCGGTGGTGGTGCCGCCGAACCAGCGTTCGGCCAGCTCCAGGGCGTCGAGCGCGACGAGCCGGGCGGCGTCGGTGCGGGCGGCGATCTGCCGGACGAGGGACGCGCTCGGCGGCAGCGACGCCGTCACGTCGGTGATCATCCGGCCGGTCGGGACCTCGCTGGTGGACACGACGGCGGCGGTGCGGCCGGGCGCGCAGCGGCGCAGGTTGGCCTCGGCGGTGCCGGCGAGCGCGTCGAACACCAGGTAGGCGTCGGCGCCGCCGTCCCCGATCATGCCGGGGCGCTCGGCCGGGGCGGCCCCGATCCGCAGGTGGGAGACCACCGCGCCGGCCTTCTGGCTGAGCCCGGTCTGGTCGAGGGCGCGGGCGTGCCGGCCGTCGAGCAGCGCGGCGGTGGCGAGGACCTGGTTGACGGTGACGACGCCGGTGCCGCCGATGCCGACGAGCAGGACGTCCGCCGCGCCGGGCCGGGAGGCGGGCTCCGCCGGCTCGCCGATCTTCGGCAGCGCGGGCCCGGACGGCCTCCGTTCGCCCGGGATCACGGTGACGAACGACGGGCAGTCGCCGTCGACGCAGGAGTAGTCCTTGTTGCACGACGTCTGGTTGATCCGCGTCTTGCGGCCGAACTCGGTCTCGACGGGCTCGACGCTGAGGCAGTTGGACTTGGTGCCGCAGTCGCCGCAGCCCTCGCACACCGCCTCGTTGATCAGCACGCGGGTCTGCGGGTCGGGGACGAGGCCGCGCTTGCGCTTGCGGCGGGTCTCGGCGGCGCACGCCTGGTCGTAGAGGAGCACGGTGACGCCGGGGATCTCGCGCAGCTCCCGCTGGACGGCGTCGAGGTCGTCGCGGTGCCGGACGCGGACGCCGGGCGCCCAGTCCGTGCCGCGCGGGTAGCGGGACGGGTCGTCCGCCACCACGACGATCTTCGCGACGCCCTCGGCGTGCAGGAGGCGGGTGACGGACGCGGGGTCGGTGCCGCCGTCGGCGTCCTGCCCGCCGGTCATCGCGACGGCCGCGTTGTAGAGGAGCTTGAAGGTGATGTTCGCGCCGGCGGCGACGGCCTGCCGGACCGCGAGGCTGCCGGAGTGGAAGAACGTGCCGTCGCCGAGGTTCTGGAACATGTGCGGGGTCGTGGTGAACGGCGCGGCGCCGACCCACATCGCGCCCTCGCCGCCCATCTGGGTGGTGCCGATGCTGCGGTCCTGGAAGACGGTCATGACGTGGCAGCCGATGCCGCTCGCCGCCATCGACCCCTCGGGGACGACCGTGGACCGGTTGTGCGGGCAGCCGGAGCAGAAGTACGGGGTGCGGGCGGGCGCGAGCAGGTTGATCGCGGGCTTGCGGGGGAGCAGCGCCGGGTCGCGCAGGTCGACGTGGTCCTCGCCGACGCGGTCGGCGAGGAGCCGCGCGAGCGCCTTGACGATCCGGTCGGCGGTGAGGCCGCCGTCCGCGGGGACGAGGGGCGCGCCGTCCGGGCCGTTCTTGCCGAGCACCGCCGGCCGCTCCGGCGCGTCGTACAGCAGGTCGCGGATCTGCGTCTCGACGAACGCGCGCTTCTCCTCGACGACCACGATCTCGCGGAGCCCGGCGGCGAACGCGCGGAGCCGCACCGGGTCGAGCGGGTGGATCAGGGCGAGCCTGAGGAGCCGGACGCCGCGCCGGGCGAGCGCGGCGTCGTCGAGGCCGAGCCGGTCGAGGGCCTCGCGCAGTTCGAGGTAGGTGCGGCCGGACGCGACGAGCCCGATGGCGGCGTCGCCGGTGGCGCCCTCGATGACGTCCAGGCCGTTGGCCGAGGCGTAGGCGGCCGCGGCGCGCAGCCGTCCGTGCAGGACCTCGGCTTCGAGGGACGTCGTGTCCTTGAGGTCGACGCCGGGCCGCCGCGTCGGCTTCCAGGGGCGGCCGCGCCACTCCAGTTCCGGGACGACCGGGTCCGGGACCGGCGCGACGTCGACGACCTCCAGCGAGTCGGCGACGTCGGTGACGAGCTTGAACCCGGTCCAGGCGCCGCTGAACCGGGACATCTCGAACCCGTGCCGGCCGAGCCGCAGCACGTCGGTGATCGAGCCGGGCGCGAGCACCGGCATGAACGCCTCGGCGAGCGCGCCCTCCGTCGCGGACGGGAGCGTCGAGGACTTGCAGGACGGGTCGTCGCCCACGACCGCGAGCACGCCGCCGCGCTCGGCGGTGCCGAGCCAGTTCGCGTGCTTGAACGCGTCGAGCGAGCGGTCGACGCCGGGCGCCTTGCCGTACCAGAGGCCGAAGACGCCCTGGTAGCGCGGGCCGGGCAGGTGGTCGACGAGCTGCGACCCGTACACCGCGGTCGCGGCCAGCTCCTCGTTGACGCCCGGGACGAACCGGATGTCGTGCTCCCCCAGCAGCTTCGCCTCGCGGATCAGCTGCTGGTCGAGCCCGCCGAGCGGGGACCCCCGGTAGCCGGACACGAACCCGGCGGTGGTCCAGCCGCGCCGGGCGTCGGCGCGCCGCTGCTCCAGCAGCAGCCGGACCAGCGCCTGGACGCCGCCCAGCGCGATCCGGCCCCGCTCCAGCTCCAGGCGGTCGCGGAGCGCGGACGTCGAGGTACCGGTCATGATGCTGCCCCTCTCCCGGCGGTATCGGACTCGTTCGCCCACATTGAGCACCTTTGCCTGAGCGGAGTGCAAGATGAGGCAGCGATAATTGAGCGGATTGCTCAAGTCAGAACCGAGTTACCCGCCGGAGATGAGCGTTGTGACGCGTGCCACCCTCCTCGACATCCAGATCCTGCGCCGGCTGGTCGACCAGCCCCGCATCGGGATCACCGAGCTGGCCGCCCGGCTCGGCATCGCCCGCAACACCGCGCACGCCCGCGTCGAGCGGCTGGAGCGCGACGGCGTCATCGGGCACCGGGGCCGCGAGGTCGACCTCGGCGCGCTCGGCTTCGAGCTGACCGCCTTCGTCACCCTGGAGGTCGCGCAGGGCCGGCTACGCGAGGCCGCGCAGGCGCTCGCGGCGATCCCGCGCGTCCTGGAGGTCCTCGGCATCACCGGGCAGGGCGACCTGCTGGTGCGGGCGGTCGCCCCGAACGGCAAGCAGCTGCACGAGGTGATCGACGCGATCCTCGCGTGCCCGGGCGTGCGGCGCAGCACGACCTCGATCGTGCTGACCGAGCAGGTCCCGTTCCGCCTGGGCCCGCTCCTGGAGGACGAGGAGCGCCGCGCCCGCTGACCCCGGGTGCCCGCCCGTCCGCGCGCGCCCGGGGCCGGGGCGCCCGCGCGCGCCCTGGGGCAGGGTCAGCCCTGGCGGAGCGGGTCGAGGTGCTCGGCGGTGGCGTCGTCCGCGGTGGTGGACTCGCTCAGCTCGCGCCACCGCTCGTCCTCGGCGAGCAGGGCGCGGCCCGCGGCGGTGCCGTAGGCGTAGGCGTCCGCGCCGGCGAGCAGCCGCAGCGGCGGCTCGTCCAGCGCGACGACATCGAGGACGAGGCGCGCGACCTTGGCGGGATCGCTCGCCGCCGTGACGCTGCCGTCGGCGTGCATCTCCGAGATCCGCCCGACGGTCTCGGCGTACTCGGGCCGGACGGGGTCGACCCGCATGGACGATCCGGCCCAGTCGGTGCGCATCCCGCCCGGCTCCACCACGGTGACCTTGATCCCCAGCGGCGCGACCTCGGCGGCGAGCACCGAGGAGAACCCGCCGACCGCCCACTTCGCGGTCTGGTACGCGCCCAGGCCCGGCGTGGCGAGCCGTCCGCCCACCGACGAGATCTGGACGATCCGCCCGGCGCGCTGCTCGCGCATCACCGGCAGCGCCGCGCGCGTCAGGCGGACGACGCCGAACAGGTTGGTGTCGACCTGCGCGCGGAAGTCGTCGGGGTCGGCGTCCTCGATCGGGGCCATGTTGGCGTACCCGGCGTTGTTGACCAGGACGTCCAGCCGGCCGAACCGTGTTACCGCGGTCCGCACGGCGTTCTCGGCGGCGCCGTCGTCGGTCACGTCCAGCGGCACGGTCACGAGCCGGTCGCCGTACGCGGCGGCGAGGTCGTCCAGCGCCGACGGGGTGCGCGCTCCGGCGACGACGCGGTGCCCGGCCTCCAGCGCGGCGCGGGCGATCTCCTTGCCGAGGCCCCGGGAGGCCCCGCTGATCAGGAAGGACAGTGAGCTCTGCGTGGACATGGCCACCTCCGATTACTAACTAACTGGTTGTTTAGCTCTAGGGAACCTCGTTCCGGCCGAGATGTCAACTGAACGGTTAGTTGATATAGGCTGCGGGGCATGGCACGGGACGCGGACGCCACGCGGCGGCGGTTGCTGGACGCGGCACGGCAGGAGTTCTCGGCGCACGGCATCGCCGGTGCCCGCGTGGACCGGATCGCCGCCGCCGCCCGCAGCAACAAGGCGCAGATCTACCACTACTTCGGCAGCAAGGACGGCCTGTTCGACGCCGTCTTCGACGCCATGGTGCAGGAGACGCTCGACGACGTCCCCATCGACGCCGCGAACCTCCCCGAGTACGCGGGCCGCCTGCACGACTCCTACGAGAAGCGCCCCTGGGTGCAGCGCATCGCGACCTGGTACCGCCTGGAACGTGCCGGCTCCGCTGAACTCCTGCCCGCCGTCGTGGCCAGTAACACCGCGAAGGTGCGGGCCATCGCCGCCGCGCAGGCGGACGGCACGCTCCCCGACCGCTTCACGGCCGCCGAACTGCTCGGCCTGGTCATCCACCTGTCGAGCCTGTGGAGCGCGAGCATGCCCGAGTTCGAGGCCGTCATGGAGGACGGCTCGGCCGAGCGGCGCCGCCGGCTGGTCGTCGAGGCGGTGGCCGCCCTGCTGGCCTGACGCCGCCGGCCTGGCGGGACCAAGCGGGGCGAGGTCAGCCGGGCTGGCCGAACAGGCCCGACGACAGGCGGTAGATGGTGCCGTCCACGCTCACGTAGGCGCGCGCCTGGTACAGGCCCTGCACGCCCATCAGGAACTCGGGTTCTCCCGCGCCCCACGGGACGTAGCCGCAGTGCTCGAACAGCCCGAGCGCCATCGCGCGCGTCACCTCGTAGCGGTCCTTGCGCAGGACGAGCTGCTGGACGATGTTGGCGCTGGTGTGCAGCGCCGCCAGCATGGCGTCCGCGCCGATGTCCGGCTCTTCGGGATCGACGAGCGCGAACCGCCGCTCGCCGCCGGGCCCCGGCACCGACCACGCGCCCCAGCCGCCGCCGAGCCGCGCAGCCGTGCAGGCCAGCAGCTCCGCGACGTGCGCGGGCCGGGGATGCCCGCTCAGGTCGGCCTCGGCGGCGGCCCACGACGCCTCGCCGCCCCCGGCGACCAGCTCCTTCGCCCGCGCCGTGCCGTCGCCCTCCGTCCAGACCCAGGTGCCGTCCGGGCGGAAGACGCCGATCTCGCGGGCCTGCACGGTGACGGCGTCGCCGAACCGCAGCGTCCCGGCGGCGGGGTCCCAGGCGGGAGGCGTCCGCCAGTCCACGCCGTCCTCGGACAGCCGGTCGATCAGCGCGTTCTGCCCGGCCAGCGCGCACGCCAGCGCCGGGGCGGCCGTGGCCAGGACGGACGGCGGGACGGGCCCGTTCACGTCGAGCTCGTTGACGAGGAGCAGGCCGGACCGGCCGTCGTCCCCGCTGGGGAACGGGACGGCCCCGCCCGGCAGCTCGATCGCCGACTCCCGCACCGCGAGACCGTGGTGCTCGGCGTAGCCGCGCACCATCGCGTCCGTGTACCGCCGGGCGTCGTAGTCGCCGAGGAGGTCGGCCGCGCGCCGCAGGCAGTCCGCGGCCCGCTCCGCGTCCGGCCCGCCGGCCGTCAGCTCGGGCGCGTCGGCGACGATGAACGTCAGCGCCCGCCCGCCGTGGCCGTGCCGGATCGCGGCGCTCGCCTCCAGCAGCGCGACCGCCAGCAGGGCGAGGTCGTCGGCGGCGGCCCGCGGATCGTAGAACCCGCCGAGGTCGACGAGCGGCTCGGTCAGCTCGGGGACGCCGTGCCGCTCGCCGATCTCCCTGAGCCGCTCGGCGTGCGCGGCGGCCGGCGTCCCGGCGAAGCCGGGGACGACCCAGCTCCACTGGAAGGTGTTGTCCTCGGCGTGGCTGCCGAGGATCCCGGCGGCCATCCGCTGGTCGTCCGACCACGCGACGCCCGCCTCCAGGTCCCTGCGGAAGGTCGTCCCTTCGAGGGCGCGGTTGAGCCGCGCCGACCGCTCGGCGGCCACTCCCAGCCGCGGCGCCGCCAGCGCCAGCAGCGCGTCACTGAACGTATCCACGCGAACCCCCGCATCCCCGGCCGACCGTGAGCACCAGAGCGTAGGGGATCGGCCGCGCCGCGTGCCGGGCGAACGTCCGATCAGGCCGGGGCCGGCAGCGATCCGGCTCCGACGTAGTCGCGGAAGAGCACGATCCGTCCGTCGCGGATCCGGAAGACCTGGATGCAGGGCACCTCGAACGGCTCGCCGGTCGCGACGACCTGGCCCACGGACGTGAGCTCCATGATCACCACCTCCGGGTCGGCGGTGCGGTGGACGTCGCGGACGCGCAGGTCGCGGATCTCCAGGTCCGGCCGGCCCGCCTTCGTGGCGAACGCGCGGATCTCCTCGCGGCCCTCCAGCCGGCCCGGCAGCCCCGGGCCGCCGAACGGCAGCTCGATCACGCCGTCCTCCGCGAACAGGTCCGCGAACGCCTCCATGTCCCGGTTGATCAGCAGCTCCCGCCGCCGTTCGAGGACCTCCAGGGGTGTCGCCGGTGCGCTCATGGCCGCTCCTTCGTTCAACGTGCGTTGCATGACTGGTTCAACGAACGTAGAACGAAATGGCGTCCCGGTCAACGCTCATAGGATGAGAAGGTGAGCACTCCAGCGGGCGGGTCCCGGGCCGAGCAGCGGCGCGCCACGCAGGCCCGCATCCTCGAGCACGCCCGCCGGATCTTCGCCGACGCCGGCTACGACCGGACCACCATCCGCGCGGTCGCCACCGCCGCGGGCGTCGACCCCGGCCTGGTCATGCACTACTTCGGCAGCAAGGAGAAGCTCTTCGCGCGGGCCATCGAGGCGGGCGCGAGCTGGATGCCCGGCGGCACGGCCGACGAGGTCGCCGAGCAGCTGCTCGACCGGCTCCGCACCTCGCTGGCCGAGGAACCGGTCGAGTCGCTGGCCCTCCTGCGGTCGATGCTGACCCACCCGGAGGCCGCCCGCGCGTTCCGGTCCGCGGCGCGGCTCCGCAAGGAGGGGATCGGGCAGGCCATCCCCGACGAGGACGCCGACCTGCGCGCCGCCGTCGTCAACGCGATGCTGATCGGGCTCGCCCTCGGCCGCCACCTCCTCGCGCTCGACCACCTGGCCGACGCCGACCCGGACCGGGTCGTCGAGATCCTCCGCCCCGCCGTCCGCGCCATCACCAAGGCCGAGCAGCCCGAGTGCCACCAGGCCGACCGGCCCGAGTGACGGCGCCGCCGGGTCCCGCCTATGCGGGCCCCACCTATGCGGGCGCTGCCTGGGCGGCGAGATCGTGCAGGGTGAGGAGCAGTTCGGAGGCCGCGACGTCGTCCAGCTCCCCGAACGTCGCCTCCGTCAGGTAGGGATCGGACACCTCGGACTCGGCGATCCAGACGGGGCCGAGCGTCTGCTCGGGCCAGTCGGCGGGGGACATGACCGGGAAGCCGGGGCTCACGTCCAGCATGACCGCGCGTCCCGCCGTACGGCGGGTCAGGCAGTGCTGCACGCCCGAGTCCTGCGCTGCGCCGCGCTCCCAGCCCCGGCGTTCCAGGCCCAGCACCTTCCCGACGCCGACCACGGTGCCCGCGACCCGGTCGAGCCGGTTGCCGGCGGCCTCCTCCGCCGTGAACGCGTGGACGGGACGGCCGAGCTGCGGGAACGGCTGGAGGATCTCGTAGTCGGCGAACACCCCGGACCAGGCCGGCAGGCTCTCGCCCAGGTGCAGCGGATGCGCGATCCGGACCTCGCCGGACTCCGGGAGCACCAGGGCCTCGTCGTCCGCGTCGGCGAACGTGCGGTCCTCGGCGATCCGGAACGCGACGGGACCGGCCCCGTCCCCGTCGTGCAGCCAGACCAGCCGCCGGACGAGGTGCCACAGCAGCGGGTGCTGGACGAACAGCCGCCGGAAGTCGCCGGTCGTCCACCGCCGCTGCTCGGCCATGGCCCGCTCCAGCCGGCGGACCTGGTCGGCGGCGACCGTGCGGACGTCCTTCTTCAGGCCGGTGAACGCCCGGTGCGCGGCGGGAGCCGCCTCCGGGTCGTCCTTGACGCCGGGCTTGGGCAGCGTCTTGCGGAGCGTGCCGCGGTCGTCGAATACGACCGGCTTCAGCTGCTCGTCGAAGCCCACCGTGAACGTCCGGGGCCCGTAGTCGAGCGCCATGCCGCCGTCGGCGTCGAGGCCGAAGTCGGGGACGATCCGGTCGCTGAGCTGCTCCATCGTGAGGCCGCGGTCGTCGGCGACCTCGGTCAGCAGCTCCCCCGCCCGCCTCTTGAGCCGCTTGGGCCGCGCCTTCTCCGCGACGAGGTGCAGCTGCATGACCGCCACGTCGGTGCCGATCCCGGCGAGGACGTCGAGCGCCTTCAGCGGTAGCCGGATCCCGTTCTGGCCGGGCCAGGAACGGGCCATCCCGCCCAGCCGCCGCGCGGCCTCGTCGTCGCCGGTCCAGCCCAGCTGCGCGAGCGCCCAGCCGGTCCGCGCCGCCTGGCCGGACGCCCGCCACCGGGCGAACAGGCTCCAGCCGAACTCGGCGAGCGACCCGGGGTCGAGCGCGTCGAGCGCGGCCCGCAGGTCCTGGGCCGGCGGGCGCCCCGGGCTCGCCGTGCTCAGCGCCTCGACGAGGTGCCCGGTCGCCGCCGCGGGCAGGGCGTGCTCGCGGCCCCGCAACAGGATCTGCGGCATCGCGGCGGGACGCGCCCACGCGGGTCCCCTCTTCCGCGCGCCCTTCCGCAGGGCCGCAGGCACCTGCTCGTCCGGTGCCTCGGTCGCGCGCGCCGCCTGGAGGGCGTGGAGCGCCTCCAGGGTGTGCGCGCCCAGGTCCGGTGCCGCCGCCGCGAGCAGGCCGGGGTGCGCCTGGAGGTGCGCGTGCAGCAGGCCCGCCGCGATCGACGACCGCCGGGAGGTGCCGGTGCCCAGCTCCGGCAGGATCCGCAGCGCCCGCACGGGGAAGCGTTGGATCATCGCCTCCATCGCGGGCAGGACGTTCATCGCGTCGAGGCGGCCGCCCATGATCCGGAACGCCGCGTCGCCGGGGATGCGAGCCAGCGCGTCCGCGATGCGGCGCCGCTCCTTCGGTTCCGCGTCGCCGTCCAGCGCCCGCGCCAGCACCGGGGCCGCCGCCTCGCCGAGCCCGTCGACCACGGTGTAGAGCACGTCGGCGTCCCGTTCGCCTGCCTGCAGGACGGCCCAGTCGCCGAGCCGCTCGACCTGCTCGGCGGTGCCCAGCGACCACCACAGCATCTTGGCGCCGAACGAGGTGAAGTACGACAGGCGCTTCGGCGGCTCCTGGCAGCACTCGTCCACCCAGTCCGTCCGGTCCGGCATCAGGAAGGCCGCGATCAGGCGCCCGACCGGCCCCTGGCGGTGCCCCTCCAGCGCCCGCGCGGCCGCGGACCGGTCGTCCTCGCCCGCCGCCGCCAGGAGCGCCCGCATCCGCAGGCCCGCGGAGCCCGCCGCCCAGTGCGCGTGGTCGAGGTCGCCCGTGCCGCGCAGCACGTAGCCCGGCCCCTCGTCGAGCACGAGCGTCCCGGAACCGGGCAGGACGAAGACGTCCTCGATCTCGGCGAACGCGCGGGCGGCGAAGGCGAGCCCGTGCTCGGCCGCCAGGTGGTCGGCCCAGGCGGGGTCGCAGGCGAATCGCGATCTCATCAGCGCCATCGTCTCCACACGCGCGACGACCGCCGCCCCCAGCGGGGTCGCGTCGCCCTTCAGGTAGGCGAGCCCCGCCTCGGCGAGTCCGGGCACGGTGCCCCGGTGTCCCAGCACCTCGCGGACGAGGGCCTCCGAGGCCGCCAGGCGGTCGCGGACCGCGGCGTGCGCCTCCTGGTCCGGGACGGTCTCGGGCGCCGCGACCAGGCCCCCGCGCCGGGGGACCAGGTCCTCCAGCCAGGCATCGGGGATGTCCAGAACGTTCTCGTCACGGGAAGCAGGGGGATGAGCGGCCATGCGGCTGCACGTTAGGACACAGGGCTGACACTGCGGGTCCGCATGGGCGCGGTCACAGGCTCTTGGCCAGCCAGGTGAGGCCGAGTTCGCGGGCCGTCCGCGCGGCGAGCCGGTTCAGCTCGTCGGCCTCGGGGCCCGGCGGCAGCTCGGCGGCGTAGGTGGCCGCGGCGACGGCGGTCTCCGCCTCGGCCGGATCGTCGAGGCGCCAGAAGAACCGGTCGGTGAGGATCTCCGCCCGCAGCGCCGTCGTGCGGGCGGCGGGCAGGTCGAGCGCCAGGTCCCAGCGGCCCGCCCGCTTCAGCGACTCCGCGGCGGTCGCGGCCGATCTGGCACTGTAGTTGGTGTTCATGGTCATGCGGCCTACTATGCGGGCGAGGAGGTAGGTGGTCAAGTGCGCTATGTCGCCTACATTGGCAATCTGGCGAAGCTGGCCGTCGAGCTGGCGAACGGTGACGACCCCAGTGACCTGCGGCGGGAGTTCTTCGCGCAGCATCGCGTCGCCGAACCGGACGGCGCGGCGCTCGCGGAACTCCTCCCGGCCCTGCGCGACGCGGTCGAGGCCGTCGCGGACGCGGGCCCGATCGACCCGGTCAACCGGCTCCTGGCGGAGTTCCCGCCGGCGATCCACGTGAGCACGCACGACGAGGCCGGCGGTCCTCACCTGCACTTCGCGCGCAACGGAGAGGACGCCGCGTCGTGGCTCGGCCGGAGCTGCGGTGCCGCGCTCGCCCACGTGATCAGCGGCGACCCCGACGTCACCGTGGGCCGGTGCCAGGCGGACGGCTGCGCGCGCTTCTACGTCGACGACTCCCGCAACCGCAGCCGCCGGTTCTGCTCCAACACCTGCGCCAGCCGGACCACCGTCGCCGCCTACCGCGCCCGCCGCAAGACCACGGCCGCCGCAAGACGACGGCCAGGAAGGACTGACCCGTCCGCCTAGCCTTCGCCGGGTTGCGCCAGGAACCCGGCGATCGCGCCGCGGTTGCGCTGGAGCCCCTCGATGCGGTTGTCGAGGGCCGCCAGCTCCCGGTCCAGGAGGTCGCGGATGCCGGAGCACCAGTCGAACTCCGGCCGGGCGTCCCGCGTGCAGGGGAGCACCTGCCGGATCACCTCGGTGGACAGGCCCGCCTCCAGCAGGACGCGGATCTTCCGCACGGTCGCCACGGAGTCGCCGGAGTAGCGCCGGTAGCCGTTCGCGTCGCGCCCGGCCGCGAGCAGGCCCTGCTCCTCGTAGTACCGCAGCAGCCGCGCGCTGACCCCGGTCCGCCGGGACAACTCCCCGATCAGCATGTCACCGTCCACGTTTGACCTTCTCACCGGTGTGAAGCCCTAACGTCGCCCTGCGAACGATCATTCCGCACCGCTGGAGACGCCGATGACGACACTCGCCCACCGCAACGGCCGCGCGGCGACCGCCGGAGAGCTGGCGCCGCTCGCCTTCGCGGGCTATGCCCACTTCACCGCCATGCAGGTGCGCGGAGGACGGATCCGGGGCCTCGACCTGCACCTGGAGCGGCTGCGGGTCGCGTCCGTGGAGCTGTTCGGCCGGGCGCTGCCCGACGACCGGGTGCGGTCCCTCCTGCGGACGGCGCTGGAGGCGAGCCCCCCGGACGTCTCGCTGACGGCCACCGTGCACGCGGCGCCGGGGGAGTTCAGCGCGGGCGAGACCGCGGAGCTCGACGTCCTGGTCCGCACCGGGCCGCCCGCGTCCGGCCCGCCCGGACCGCTGGCCCTCGCGACGGTCGAGTACGAACGGTTCCTGCCCGCCGTGAAGCACGTCGGCGAGGTGGCCAAGACCTACTTCATGCGGCGTGCCGTCCGGGAAGGATTCGACGACGCCGCGTTCGTCGACCGGCGCGGCCGGTTCAGCGAGGCCACGATCTGGAACCTCGCCTTCTGGGACGGCGACGCCGTGGTGTGGCCCGACGCCGCGATGCTGGTCGGGACCACGATGGGCATCGTCCGCCGGCGGCTCGACGGCCTCGGCGTCCCGCAGCGCGTCCAGGAGGTCACGCCCGCCGACGTGCCGGACCTGGCCGGCGCCGTGGTCATGAACTCCTGGACGCCGGGCGTCGCCGTCCACCGGATCGGTTCGGCGCCCGTCCCCGAAGCGCCCCGCTTCCTGGAACTGCTGCACACGGCCTACGAGGCCGAACCCCTCATCGAGCCCTGACCGGGGTGCGGCCGGGCGCCGGGGTTCAGAGGGCGGAACCGCCGGTGGCGTCGACGACGCGTCCGGTCACCCAGCGGGCGTCGTCGGAGGCGAGGAAGGCCACGACGTCCGCGACGTCCTCGGGGGTGCCGACCCGGCCGAGCGCGGAGAGGGACGACGCGCGCTCCCACGCCTCGGCGTTCCCGCGCAGCCAGCCGGCGTTGACGTCGGTGTCGATGATCCCGGGGGCGACGGAGTTGACCGTGATCCCGCGCGGGCCGAGCGCCTTGGCGAGGTTGAGGGTGAAGGTGTCCAGGGCGCCCTTGGTCGAGCCGTAGGCGATCGCCTCGGGCATCGCGAGGCGGGCCGCGCCGCTGGAGATGTTCACGATCCGGGCGCCGTCGTTGAGCCGGGGCAGCGCCTGCTGGACGATGAAGAACGGTGCGCGGACGTTCACCGCGAACACCTCGTCGAACGCCTCCTCGGTGAGGCCGGCCAGGTCCGCGCTGCGGCCGATGCCGGCGTTGTTGACCACGATGTCGACGCGGGCGCGGCCGGTCCGCTCGTCGAACGCCTCCCAGAGCGCCGCCGCGTCGCCGTGCCGGCCCAGCTCGGCGTGCAGGGCGACCGCGCGCCCGCCGTCCTTCTCGATGGTCCGGACGGTCTCGTCCGCGGCGGCGGCGTCCCTCCCGTAGGTCAGCGCGACGGTGGCCCCGTCGGCCGCCAGCCGCCGCGCGACGGCCCGTCCGATGCCGCGGCTGCCGCCGGTGACCAGCGCGACCTTGCTCGCCAGGCGTTCCATGACCGTGCTCCTCCATTTGTTGAGTGATTGCTCAAGAAAGAAGGTAGCACGGTTTGTTGAGTGTTTGCTCTAGAATTGGGGGCATGACCGAGAGCCGCCGGGGGCGTCCCCGCACCTTCGACCGCGACCGGGCGCTCGCCACGGCCGTCGAGATGTTCTGGGAGCGCGGCTACGAGGCCACCTCCGTCGGCGACCTGACGGCGGCGATGGGCATCCGGCCCGCGAGCCTGTACGCCGCCTTCGGGGACAAGAAGGCCCTGTTCAAGGAGGCCGTCGCCGCCTACCAGGCGTCCGAGCCGGCGGGCTTCGCGGGCGCCGCGCTCCGCGAGGAGCGCACCGCCCGGGACGTCGTCGCGCGCATCCTCCGCGAGGCCGCCGCGATCTACACCGACCCGTCCCACCCGGCGGGCTGCCTGATCATTCGCTCCGCCACCAACGTCACCCCCAAGGACGCCGACATCGAGGCGTTCCTGCGCGACATCCGCAACGCCAACGTCGACGCCTTCACCCGCCGCTTCGACGAGGCCGTCCGCGCGGGCGAACTCCCCGGCTCCACCGACACCCGGGCGCTCGCGCAATACCTGGCGACCGTCCTCCAGGGCTTCTCCCAGCGGGCCGCCGACGGCGCCACGGCCGCCGACCTGCGGCCGGTGGCCGAACTCGCCCTCGCCGCCTGGCCCGCGAGCCCCGCGTCCCCGGCCCCCGCGCCCTGATCCACATCATGGCGACCCTCGCCGCAATGGACGCCCGATGGCGTGGTGGGGGGGGGGCCCGGCCCCCCCCCCCCCCCCCCCCCCCCCCGGGGGGGGGGGGGGGGGGGTGTTTGCGCCCGGGGGGGTGTGGGTGGTGGGGGGGTTGGGGGGGGGGGCCGCG
>NZ_JBEPCJ010000079.1:0-51745 GCF_040299565.1 Spirillospora sp. NPDC000708 | reverse complement strand
CGGGTGCCGTCGCTGCGGCAGGCTCGCGCGCTGCTGGCGGCGGCCGGTGAGGCACGCGGGCACCTGGCGGCGTTCTTCGCCACCCTGTACTACGCGGGGACCCGGCCCGGTGAGGTGCGGGCGCTGTGCGTCCAAGACTGCACGCTGCCGCGTCAGGGGTGGGGCTCGCTGCTGCTGGCGGGCAACCGTCCCGAGATCGATGCCGCCTGGACGGAAGACGGGGACCGGTGGGCGCGGCGGGAGCTGAAGCACCGTGCGCCCGGTGAGGTGCGGCCGGTGCCGATTCCTCCCGTGCTCGTCGGCATCCTGCGGGCGCACATCGACCGCTACGGCACGGCGCCGGATGGGCGGCTGTTCTGGGAAGGCGACGACTTCGCGCCCGTGACCGGCCAGACCTACCGGCGCGTCTGGGGCAAGGCGCGCAAGAACGCTCTGAGCGGCTCTGAGCGGGCCTCGCGGCTGGCGGAGCGGCCCTATGACCTGCGGCACGGCAACGCGTCCCTGCTGCTCAACTCGGGCGTTCCGGCAACCGAGGTCGCCCGGCGGCTGGGGCACTCGGTACAGATGCTCTACACCACATACGCGCACTGGTTCGACGGCATGGAG
The DNA here is from genome assembly GCF_040299565.1 of Spirillospora sp. NPDC000708. Classification (NCBI taxonomy): domain Bacteria; kingdom Bacillati; phylum Actinomycetota; class Actinomycetes; order Streptosporangiales; family Thermomonosporaceae; genus Spirillospora; species Spirillospora sp. NPDC000708. The sequence goes on along the minus strand of NZ_JBEPCJ010000079.1, from coordinate 51,139 downwards.
CAAGCCGCGAACGCTGCCGTTGACGCTGCCCTCTCGGACGGCGACACGCTGACCTGCGAAAACTCCGACGGCGGGCCAGCTACGGGCCAAGAGGACAGGGGCGGCGGCTCATGACCGCGTATCCGCTGGTCGCAGCCATGATCGCGGCACCTTGAACGTTCACCACAGAACGACGTTCTGCTGCCGTTCGCCGCGCGCGGCCTCGAACATGGAGGCGTCGGGGTCGGAGGGTCCCGCCGCGACACGGGTGAAGACGTACCGTAAGGGGACGAAGGCGTCCCCGATGGGAGGCGGCGATGCCGTACTACAGGGCCGTGGGGGAGATCCCGCGGAAGCGTCACGTGCAGTTCCGGCGGCCGGACGGCGGCCTGTACGCCGAGGAGCTGATGGGCGAGGAGGGCTTCACCTCCGACTCCAGCCTGCTGTACCACCGGCACGCCCCGACGGCGATCACCAAGAGCGAGGGCGTGCGGGACGGGGCCGCCGACGGCGCCGGGCTCGCCCCGAACCATCCGCTGCAGCCGCGCGCCTACCGCACCCAGGACCTGCCCGAGGGCGGTGACATGGTGCTCGGCCGGCAGATCCTGTTCGGCAACGACGACGTGACGCTCTCGTTCGTCGCGGCGGACGCCACCAGCGAGCTGTACCGGAACTCGGCCGGCGCCGAGGTCGTGTACGTCCAGTCCGGGCGGGCGAGGGTCGAGACGACCTACGGGGCGCTCGACGCCGGCGAGGGCGACTACGTGGTCATCCCGACCGGGACCATCCACCGGTGGGTGCTGCCGGAACGGGGCGGCGGGGCCTCTCTCCACGCGCTCGTCATCGAGGCGAGGGGGCACATCAGGCCGCCGAAGCGGTACCTGTCGCAGTACGGGCAGTTCCTGGAGCACGCCCCCTACAGCGAGCGCGACCTGCGCGGACCGTCCGAACCCCTCCTGGTGGACGGCGGCGAGGTGCCGGTCCTCGTCCGCAACCGGAACGGGCTGTCGCGCCTGACGTACCTGCGGCACCCGTTCGACGTCGTCGGCTGGGACGGCTACCTGTACCCCTACGTCTTCAACATCAACGACTTCGAGCCCATCGTGAAGCGGACGCACGCGCCGCCGCCCGTCCACCAGACGTTCGAGGGCCCGGGGTTCGTGATCTGCTCGTTCTGCCCGCGTCCCCTCGACTTCGACGACCGGGCCGTGCCGATCCCGTACAACCACCACAACGTCGACAGCGACGAGATGATGTTCTATGTCGCCGGGGACTACTCGGCCCGCAAGGGCTCGGGGATCGGCATCGGCTCCATCTCGCTGCATCCGTCGGGGTTCACGCACGGGCCGCAGCCGGGCGCCGTCGAGGCGGTCGTGGAGGCGGTGCGGCAGGGGCACGACCGCACCACGGAGATGGCCGTCATGATCGACACGTTCCGTCCGCTGCGGCTGGGCGCCGCGGCGCGCCGCTGCGAGGACCCCGAGTACGCGTGGACGTGGGCCCGCACCTCCGGCCAGCGGGAGGGCGATGGCTGAGCCGCCCGGTCTCGGCGAGCCGGTCCGGGCCTTCGACGCACGGCCGGCCCGGCGCCGCGCGCTCACCTGGCTGGCCGCGCTCGCCGCGGCCGTGGCCGTGCTGGTCCCGCTCGCCGTCGCCGCCTTCCTGTCCGGCCGCGCCTGGCTCGGCGCGCCGCTCACCGTGATCGCCATGGGCTGCGCCGCGGCCGCCGGGTGGATCGCGGGCTGGGGCATCGTGTGGAAACGCGCCCCCGTCGTGCACCTGTACACCGGTGGCCTCCTGGTGTCCCCACCTCCCGCCGGCGGCGCCACTTCGACGTCCGCCCATCGCGCGCATGGGGACGCACGCGGGGAGGGCGACACGTGGGGAGGGCACACCCCGCAGGGGACGCTCGCGACCCGCGGACCGGGCGGCGACGCCGCTGTGTTCGTGTGGGACGACCTGGTCTCGGTGACGGTCTCCGGCGTCCACCTTGGGGGCCGGGCTCCGGCATCGTCCAGCGGCTCGACCCTGGGCGCGGGTGGCTCCGGGCCGGCCGGCGGGACGCGGTGGCGCTTCACGGTCGTGAGCTCGGACGGACACGTCCTGCGCTTCGGCGACGAGCTCCCGGGCGTCCGGCTGCTCGGCGAGACGATCGCCGCCGAGGTGACGCGCCGCGCGGTGCCCCGGCACCTCGCGGCGGTCAAGGCGGGCGAGGCCGTGCGGCTGGGGCCCTTCACCGTCGACCTGGAAGGCGTTGAGAAGGACGGCCAGCGAGTCCCATGGCGGGCGGTCCGCGAGGTCGGGATCGAGGACGGGCTGGTGACCGTGCGCTCGTACGGCGGCCGTCCCGACCTGGCCGCGGTCGCCGGCCACATGCCCGACGCCCTGCCCTTCACCCTCCTCTGCGACCAGATCAAAGAACTACTAGGCACCCACTGACGCGCGGGCGGCTCCCCACGCCCCCACGGACCCGGTGGCCTGACCCACGTCCCGGCAGGTGCGAGCCCGCGCGGCCGGCACCGGGCACGGGACGCCCTCCGGAGGTTTTCCGGGGATCCGAAGATTTCTTCGGGAAGGATGTCGAGGAACCGGCCGCGGCTCCGATCAGTGGGTGACGGGCGGCCGACGAGGGCCGCCACCGGGACCGGGGCGGCCGCGAGAGGCCGCGCCACCAGAACGAGGAGACACCGTGAAGTACATGCTGCTGATCTTCAACCGGCCGGGGTTCGTCGAGGAGCTGACCGAGCAGGAGCGCCAGGAGCTGTTCGGCGAGGTCGACGAGATCATGAAGGAGATCACCGAGCGCGGCGAACTCGTGGTGACCGAGGCGCTCGCCGACCCGTCCACCACCCGCGTCGTCCGGCAGAAGGACGGGCTGCCCGCCGTGACCGACGGCCCGTTCGTCGAGGCGAAGGAGCACCTCGCCGGCTACCTCACCGTCGACTGCGACAGCCTGGAGCGGGCCGTCGAGATCGCCTCGCGGTGGCCGGACGTCCGGTTCGGCGGGCGCATGGAGGTCCGCCCCGTGATGCACCACGCCGGAAGCGAGATGTGACCGTGCCCGTCGCGGTCGAGGACCTGCTGCGCGAGCTGGCGCCGCAGGTCCTCGGGACCCTCGTGCGGCGGCACGGCGCGTTCGACGCGTGCGAGGACGCCGTCCAGGAGGCGCTGCTCGCCGCCGCCGTCCAGTGGCCGGAGGAGGGCGTCCCGGAGAACCCGCGCGGCTGGCTGCTGACCGTCGCGACGCGCCGCCTCACCGACCAGTGGCGCAGCGAGCGCGCGCGCCGCGACCGGGAGGCCGCCGTCGCGCTGCGCGAGGTGCCCGCCGGCGAGGAGGCTCCGGGCGAGGACCGTCCCGGCGACCGCGACGACACGCTGACCCTGCTGTTCCTCTGCTGCCATCCGGCGCTGACGCCGTCCTCGCAGGTCGCGCTGACCCTCCGCGCGGTCGGCGGGCTGACGACCGCGCAGATCGCGCGGGCGTTCCTGGTGCCGGAGGCGACGATGGCGCAGCGGATCAGCCGGGCCAAGCAGCGGATCAAGGCGACCGGCGCCCGGTTCGCCCCGCCGCCCCCGGCCGAGCGCGACGAGCGGCTCCGCGCCGTCCTGCACGTCCTGTACCTGATCTTCAACGAGGGGTACACCGCGTCCAGCGGCCCGGACCTGCAGCGCGCCGACCTCACGGCGGAGGCGATCCGGCTGGCCAGGGCCGTGCACGGGCTGCTGCCCGGGGACGGGGAGGTCACCGGGCTGCTCGCCCTGATGCTGCTGACCGACGCCCGCCGGCCCGCCCGCACCGGCGCGGACGGGCTGCTCGTCCCGCTGCCCGAGCAGGACAGGACGCGCTGGGACGCCGGGGCGATCGGCGAGGGCACCCGGCTGATCACCGACGCCCTCACCTGGTCGGCGCCCGGCCCGTACCAGGTGCAGGCCGCCATCGCCGCCGTCCACGCGGAGGCCCCGCGCCCCGAGGACACCGACTGGCCGCAGATCCTCGCCCTGTACCGGCTGCTGTCGCACCTGGCGCCGAACCCGATGGTCACGCTGAACGAGGCCGTCGCGCTCGCGATGGTGCACGGCCCGCGCGCCGGCCTCGACCTGCTGGCGACCCTGGACGGCGACGAGCGCCTGTCCGAGCACCACCGGCTCGCGGCCGTCCGGGCCCACCTGCTGGAGCAGGCGGGCGACCCGGCCGCCGCCCGCCGCGCCTACCGGGAGGCCGCCCGCGGCACCACGAGCCTCCCGGAACAGCGCTACCTCGAAGCCCGCATCGCACGACTCGACGGAGAAGACCACGATGGAAACGACCACGCGAACCCTTGACGTCCCCGGCGTCTCCCTGCACTACGAGGTGCGCGGGTCCGGGCCCGTCCTGCTGCTGATCTGCGGCGGGATCTACGACGCGGCGGGCTACGCCGGGCTCGCCGGGCTGCTCGCCGACCGCTACACGGTCGTGACCTACGACCGGCGCGGCAACTCCCGCAGCCCGCTCACCGGCCCGCCCGAGCGCCAGGAGATCGCCGTCCACGCCGACGACGCGTCCCGGCTGCTCGGCGCGGTGGCCGGCGGCCCCGCCTTCGTGTTCGGCAACAGCTCCGGCGCGCAGATCGCGCTCGAGCTGGCGGCGCGGCATCCCGAGCAGGTCCGCGCGGTCGTCGCACACGAGCCGCCGCTGCTCGGGCTGCTGCCGGACGCCGACCACTGGGAGTCGGTCATCGTGGACGTCGAGCGCGCCTATCGGGAAGGCGGCGTCGGCCCCGCGATGGGCGTCTTCGGCGCCGCCATGGGCATGTCCGGCGGCGACGAGCCCGGCAGCGAAGGCGAGCCCAGCAGCGAGGGTGAACCTGGGGGCGAGGGCGAACCCGACGACGCGGGGGAGCCCGACAACGCGGGGGAGCCCGGGAATGCGGGGGAGCCCGGGAATGCGGGGGAGGCGGAGGGCCTCGGGGAGGCCGCCGGGTCCTCCGAGGCCGCGGAGGCGCCGAGCCCCGAGATGCTGGAGATGTTCGCGCGCTTCGAGAAGAACACCGACTTTTTCGCCGGCTACGAGGTGCCCGGCTTCGGGCGCCACTCCCTCGACGTCGGGAGGGTGCGCGAGTCGCCCGTCCGGATCACGGTCGCCGTCGGCGCGGAGTCCGCCGGCGAGCCGCCCCACCGGGCCGGTCTCGCCCTGGCCGAGCGCCTCGGGAAGCCCGCCGAGACCTACCCGGGCGACCACGGCGGCTTCGGCGCCGAGGCCCCCGCCTTCGCCGCCCGCCTCGCCGAGACCTTCTCCTCCTGATGCGAGGCACCGCCCCCGGTCCCCTCCGGGCCCGTCCGGAGGGGACCGTCGGATCGGGCGCGGGTGCGCGAGAGTCCGCGCGGGCAGGGGCCTATCCAATAACCTGGGGCTGTGAGTCTGCGCCTTTACGACACCGGTACCCGTAGCGTCCGCACGTTCGAGCCCCTCGAAGAGGGCCGCGTGGGGATGTACGTGTGCGGTGCGACGCCGCAGGCCTCTCCGCACATCGGGCACCTCCGGTCCGGTGTCATCTACGACGTGCTGCTGCGGTGGCTGCGCGCGTCCGGCTACGAGGTGACGTTCGCGCGGAACGTCACCGACGTCGACGACAAGATCATCGCGGTGGCGGCGGAGCTGGGCGTGCCGTGGTTCGCGGTCGCCGAGGGCAACCAGCGGGTCTTCACGCAGGGCTACGACCTGCTCGGCTGCCTGCCGCCGACGATCGAGCCGCGCGCCACCGGGCACGTCCCGGAGATGATCGTGCTGATCCGGCGGCTGATCGAGAACGGGCACGCCTACACCGCGGCCGGCGACGTGTACTTCGACGTGAAGTCCTGGGCCGACCACTACGGCGAGCTGTCGAACCAGCGGCTGGAGAACATGCGGCCGACCGGCGACACCCCGAACGAGGACGCCAAGCGCGACCCGCGCGACTTCGCGCTGTGGAAGGGCGCCAAGCCCGGCGAGCCGTCCTGGGAGACGCCGTGGGGCGACGGGCGGCCCGGCTGGCACCTGGAGTGCTCGGCGATGGCGACCAAGTACCTCGGGCCGGTCTTCGACATCCACGGCGGCGGCGTCGACCTGATCTTCCCGCACCACGAGAACGAGATCGCCCAGTCGCGCGCGGCGGGCGACGGGTTCGCGCGGTACTGGCTGCACAACGGGCTGCTGACCGTCGACGGCGAGAAGATGAGCAAGTCCGTCGGGAACGTGGTGCTGCTGCCCGACCTGCTCGGGAAGGCCCGTCCGGCGGAGATCCGCTACTACCTGGCCTCGGCGCACTACCGGTCGCTGATGGACTACACCGACGCGGCGCTTGCCGAGGCGGTGTCGGCCTACCAGCGCATCGAGGGGTTCGTCACGCGGGCGAGCGAGGTCGTCGGCGCGGGAGAGCCGGCGGGTTCGGTGCCCGAGGCCTTCGCGGCCGCGATGAACGACGACCTGGGTGTCCCGCAGGCGCTCGCGACGCTGCACGAGACCGTCCGGGAGGGCAACAGCGCCCTGGCGGCCGGGGACGAGGACGCGGTCCGCGGGCATCTGGCGTCCGTCCGGGCGATGGCCGGGGTGCTGGGCCTCGACCCGCTGTCGGAGCAGTGGAGCCAGGGCGGCGGCGACGATCTGCGTCCCGTCGTGGACGCCCTGGTCGCGGTGGCCCTGGAGCAGCGGCAGGCGGCGCGGGCCCGCAAGGACTACGCGTCGGCCGACGCCATCCGCGACGGCCTCGCCGACGCCGGGATCGTCGTCGAGGACACCCCGCACGGCGCCCGCTGGGAACTGAAGCGCGATTGACCTGGCCGCCCCCCGGCCTTGATCTCGCCGCCCTTTGGCCCTGACCTGGCCGAACCCGGGGCCCTGGCCTCGCCGGGCCGGGGCCGCGGCCCAGGCCGCCCGCCCTCCCCGGCGGGCGGTTCGGTCCGGCGGGCGTCGCGCACTGGCCGCGGCGGATAAAATGGCATGTTCGCGGGCGCCTGCATGTGCGCGCCCCGGAGTTTCCAGCCGCCCGACAGCCGCGAGGGCGAGCACGCAATCGTCGCGAGGGGCGTACCGAACAATGGCCAAGCGCAAGGGCAAGGGTCCCACCCCCAAGGCCGAGGACCGGCACTGGCACGGCAAGCGCCAGAAGGCGCGCGCCGTCAAGAGCGCCAAGCGGACCGGCACCCAGACGCTGGGCCCGGGCGCGCGCGCGGCGCGGACCACCGACGGCCGCCCCACGACGGGCCGTCCCGCCGGAGCGCGCCGCGCGAACGGTGAGGTCCCCGAGCTGGTCACCGGGCGCAACCCGGTCGTGGAGGCGCTGCGCGCGGGGGTGCCCGGCAGCACCCTGTACGTGACGTCGAGCACGGACGAGCGCGTCCGCGAGTCGATCCAGATCGCCGCCGACCGCGGCATCCCGCTGCTGGAGACCGGCAAGAACGAGCTGGACCGGCTCACCGACGGTGCCGTCCACCAGGGCATCGCGCTGCAGGTCAAGCCGTATCGGTACGCGCATCCGGACGACCTGCTCACCGGGACGTCCCCGCTGATCGTCGCGGTCGACGGGATCACCGACCCGCGCAACCTCGGCGCGATCGTCCGGTCCGCGGCGGCGTTCGGCGCCACCGGCGTGGTGGTGCCGGAGCGGCGCGCCGCGGGGGTGAACGCGGGCGCGTGGAAGTCGTCCGCGGGGACGCTCGCGACGGTCCCGGTGGCGCAGGCGACGAACCTGGCGCGGCAGCTGAAGGCGTACCAGAAGGCAGGCTGCTTCGTCGCCGGCCTGGACGCGCGCGGCGGCGTGACCATCGGCGACATGGAGATCGCGACGGGCCCGTTCGTGCTGGTCGTGGGCTCGGAGGGCAAGGGCCTCGGCCGGCTCGTCGCCGACACCTGCGACATGCTCGTGACGATCCCGATGCCGGGCAAGGCGGAGTCGCTGAACGCCGGGGTGGCGGCCGGGATCGCGCTGTACGAGGTCAGCCGCCTGCGCTCCTGACGCCCCACCGTCCTTGACGTCTCGCTGCTCGCAGACGTCTCGCCGCCCCGATCGCCTCGACGGCGGTCGGGGGCGGGGAAGCGGTCAGGAGGGGGCGGTGTTCCCGAGGCGTTCCTTGAGCGTGGCGGCGAACGTGGCGCGATCGTTGCTGCGCGGGTACGGCTCGTCCGGGACGGGGACGTCGAGGAACGCGCAGAGCGGCTCCCACCCGTGGGCGGCCTCGAACTCCAGGAGCCGCTCCGCCGGGATCTCGCGGCGCACCGCCTCGTTGTGCTCGTTGAACGTCCTGATCGCGTGGTCCTCGTCGATCCGGCCGCCGAGGACGCCCTCCCAGACGATGCGGCGGGCGACGTCGCGCATCGCGGCGAGTTCCGGCGGCGCGCCGTCGAAGTCCGCGTTGTGCGACTGGAAGATGGTGGCGCGCGCGCTCTGGTACCAGCATTCGGGGTCGCGGACGGTGAGGATGACCTTCGCGTCGGGATAGTGGCGGGTGAGGCCCCGCCAGTACGCGGCGCCGGGCCAGTCGACCGTCGCGCGGTAGCCGTCGTAGACGCGGTCCCAGTCGGGGGTTCCCGTCTCGGCGACCTCGCGCCATAGACCGATCTGTGCGGGGTCCTCGAACAGGGCCGCCATATGGTGGCACGGCCCGAATTCGAGCCGTTCCAGGGCGGTCCGCAGGGAGAGCGTGCCGGTCCGGCCGAATCCGACGCCGATGACCTGAAGCAAGGGGAGCTCCTCTCGATCGGTTGCCGAGGCCAGCGTCGGCCGGGTGCCGAGGGCCCGCAAGGGACACGTTCCGTACTCGCCCGACAGCGTGTGGTCACGCGAGCGGCATGGTGGCCGGGATCACTCTCTTTCCGTAAATAATCTCAACGTTCAGAGGATTGACGGTCAGGTAAGCCTCGTGCTGTTATCTCAACGTTGAGATAATCAATGAAGGGTGATCCAGATGACCGCCATCGCGGCACCCCGGTCCCTGCGCAACCGCTACGCCGCCGACCTCGGCCTCGCGGCGCTCGCGCCCGCGAGCTGGGGCACCACCTACGTCGTCACCACCACGCTGCTGCCCGACGGCCGCCCCCTGCTGGCCGCCACGATGCGCGCCCTGCCCGCCGGGCTGGTGCTCCTCGCCGCCAACCGCCGCCTCCCCCAGGGCTCCTGGTGGTGGAAGTCCGCCGTCCTCGGCGTCCTCAACTTCGGTGCGTTCTTCCCGCTGATCTTCTTCGCCGCGTACCGGCTGCCCGGCGGCGTCGCCGCCACCATCGGCTCCGTCCAGCCGCTGGTCGTCGCGGTGCTGTCGGTGCTCGTCCTGCACGCCCGCCCCGCCCGCGCCGTGCTGTACTCGGCGATCGCCGGCACCGGCGGCGTCGCGCTGCTGACCCTGACCGGCGACGCCCGCCTCGACCCGCTCGGCATCGGCGCCATGCTCACCGCCACCTCGCTGATGGCCACGGCGATCGTGCTGGCCAAGAAGTGGGGACGGCCCGAGTCCCCGATCGTCATGACGGGCTGGCAGCTCACCGTCGGCGGGCTCGTCCTCGCCCCCTTCACGCTCGCGTTCGAAGGCGTCCCCACGTCGCTGACCGGCCAGAACGTCCTCGGCTTCCTCTACCTCGGCATCGTCGGGACCGCGATCGCGTACGCGCTGTGGTTCCGCGGCATCGACCGGCTGCCGCCCACCTCGGTCTCCCTGCTCGGCCTCACCAACCCGATGGTCGCGACCCTCGCCGGCCTGACGATCCTCGGCCAGACCCTCACCGGCTGGCAGGTCGTCGGGTTCACCGTCGCCCTCGGCGCCCTCGTCGCCGGACAGGCGTTCAACCGCCGATCATGACCCGTCCCGGACGCCCTGCCGCACACCGAGGCGCCGCCGCTCCAGGAACGCGATCTCGACCTCGTCCTGTGTGCGCGCGAGCGCCTCACCGTAGGCCACAGCGGCCTCCCCGTCCCGTCCCGACCTCCGCAGCAGATCCGCGCGGATCGCATGGAACAGGTAATAGCGGCTCAGATCCAGCTCCTCGACCAGCGAGAGCGCCGCGTCCACCCCCTCGACCTCCGCGACCGCGACCGCCCGGTTCAGCGCCACCACCGGGCTCGGCGCCACTGCCATCAGCTGGTCGTACAGCGCGAGCACCTGCCGCCAGTCCGTCGGCGGACGGCTGTGCACCGCGTTGATCGCCGCCTGGATCTGGTACGGCCCCGGACGATTCCGCCGCAGGCACCACCGCACCAGCTCCCGGCCCTCCTCCGCCATCGCCCCGTCCCACGAGCCCGGATCCTGGTCGGCCAGCAGCACCAGCTCGCCGTCCCGCACCCGCGCCGCCCGCCGCGACTCCACCAGCAGCATCAACGCCAGCAGCCCCCGCACCTCCGGCTCGTCCGGCATCAGCTCCAGCAGCACCCGGCCCAGCCGGATCGCCTCCGCCGCCGTCCCCTCCCGCCGGTACCCCTCGTTGAACACCAGGTAGACCACCGCGAGGACCCCCGCCAGACGTTGCGGAAGGTCCTCCGCCGCAGGCACCCGGTACGGGATCCGCGCCTCCCGGATCCTCGCCTTGGCCCGCACCAGCCGCTGCGCCATCGTCTTCTCCGGCACCAGGAACGCCCGCGCGACCTCCGCCGTCGACAACCCGCCCACCATCCGCAACGTCAGCGCCACCCGCGCCGCCATCCCCAGCGCCGGATGGCAGCACGTGAACAGCAGCCGCAACCGGTCGTCCCCGATCGCGGGCTCCGCGCCCGCCTCCGCCTCCGCCGGACCGCTCAGCAGCGCCGCCTGCGCGTGCTTCCCCGGCCGCGCGCCCTCCCGCCGCAGCCGGTCGATCGCCCGGTTCCGCGCCGTCGTGATGATCCACCCCGCCGGGCTCGGCGGCGGACCGTCCACCGGCCAGCGCCGCACGGCCTCGGCGAACGCGTCCTGCACGGCCTCCTCCGCGACGTCCAGATCCCCGAACGCCCGGACCAGCACCGCCACCGCGCGGCCGTGCTCCTCCCGGAACGTCCGCTCGACGTCGTCAGCACTCACCCTGGAAGGGTCGCACCTCCACCGGCAGCCCCGTCACCCGCGAGTACCGCCCGGCCCACCACAGCGCCTCGTCCTGGCTCTCCATCTTGACGATGGTCAACCCGCCGATGTGCTCCTTGCTCTCGGTGTACGGCCCGTCGGTCGCGATCACGTCATCGCCCTCGACCCGCACCACCGCGCTGTCGCCGGGCTCGTGCAGCGGGCACCCGAACACCCACGCCTCCGAGAGCTCCAGCTCCCGGCGGATCTCGCCGAGCTTCGCCATCACCTTCTCCAGCTCCTCCGGCGGCGGCTTCTCGCCCACGGGCTGGATGATGTTGAACACGTACCGCTTCATGCGTCCTCCAGTTTCCGATAGGTCGCGATGACGACCCCAGTCGTCGTCGTGACGGTGCCCACCAGCCGCAGATTCTCCGAGAATCCCGCGAACAACCGCCGTCCCGTCCCCAGCACCACCGGATGGATCAGCAGCAGGAACACGTCCACGAGCCCCAGCCGCGCGAGCGACCGGACGAGCTCCCCGCTGCCGTGCACCGTGAGCCGCTCCTCCCGCTCCTTGATCCCCGCGACCGCCTCCACGTCGTCCACGAGCACCGAGTTCTCCCACGGCAGCGGCTCCCGCAACGTCCGCGACACGACGTACTTCCGCGTCCGGTTCAGGACCTCGGTGTACGGGTTGTCCTTCCGGGCGGGCCACACCGCGCGGAAGTCCTCGTACGTCCGCCGGCCGAGCAGGATCGCCCCGCCGCCGCCCATCCGCTTGCCCATCTCGGAGGCCATGACCTCGTCATTCCCGGGAATCGCCCAACCACCGTGCGGGAACCCGTCCCGTTCGTCCTCGTCCGCCCGCGCCGGCGCCTGCATCACGCCGTCGAGCGTCACGTGCTCCACCACAGTCAGGTTCCCCACGAGCCGATCTCCTCACCTACGGCCGGCCCACCGCCGACCCCTCGCCCCCTATACGAAGACGGTCTCCCCGGATCGACACCGATCCCGAGAAACTTCCGCACGCCCTTCCCCACTGGGCGCATCAGGCGCTCATGGGACTTTCATCTTCCGCCCATGGGGCTCTCAGGACGTCTCGTTTGGCTTGCCGCGTCCCCGTTTCCCCCCAACGAGGAGGCTCCCGATGGACGAGAACGAGCAAGATGGACCGGCGCCACGCACAAGGCTGAGCCGCCGCGCCGCGCTGACCGCGATGGGCGGCGTCGGCCTGACGGTCGGAGCGGTCGCCGGCGGCGTGGTGCTCTCCGGCGGCGCCGAGGGCGGGACCGCCACGCCCGTGTCCGCCACGTCCGGCGCGAAGCGGCCGTCATGCGTCCTCACGCCGGAGACGATCGAGGGCCCGTACTACCTCGACTACGAGATGGTCCGGCGCACCATCACCGAGGACCGGCCGGGCGTCCCGCTGATCCTGCGGACGACCGTCGTCGACTCCCGGACGTGCCGTCCGATCCCCAGGACGGCCGTGGACATCTGGCACTGCGACGCGGGCGGCGTCTACTCCGGCTACGAGGGCAACACCCTGCCCGGCGGCGGGACGCCCCCCACCGGCACCCCCACCGACGCGCCGACCGGCCCGCCTCCCGGGGGCGGCGACATGCACCAGGAGCCGGTCAACGACCTGACCTTCCTGCGCGGCGTCCAGCTCGCCGACGGCCACGGCGCCGCCGAGTTCGCGACCGTCTACCCCGGCTGGTACCAGGGGCGGGCCCTGCACATTCACGTGAAGGTGCACATCGGAGGCAAGGTCGATCGGCAGAAGAAGACCTACACCGGCGGGCACGTCAGCCACACCGGCCAGCTCTTCTTCTCCGAGGACCTGGCGGAGAAGATCGCCGCGCTGTCCCCCTACAAGGACAACACCGTCGAGCGCGTGAAGCTGGACGACGACTTCATCTACCAGCAGGCCGACTCCGGCCTGCTGACGATCCGTCCGCTCCACAAGGGCCGGATCGAACGCGGCCTGCTCGCCACCATCACCCTGGGCGTAGACCCGACCGCCACCTGACCCGCACGCACGATGCCCCCTTCCCCAAGCGGAAGGGGGCATCGTGCGTGGGACTTGAACCCTCCGCCTCCTGTTCCCAAAGGCTCCGGGAAACCACCGCCGCCCGCCTGGCCCGCTCGTGACACCCCTCTCACCAGCGTGAACGTCCAGTGAAGACGGCACGTCCCAGAAACGCCCGCCACAGGGACGCTTCCCCGCCACAACGAGAACAGGAATCCTCTTATGCGCATGATCATCTCTGCCGCCGCGGGCGTCGCCGTCCTTGCCCTTGCCGCCTGCGAGCCCGCCGCCCCCACGGCCGCGCCCGCCAAGACCGTCACCGTCACCCCGACGCCGACGCCGACGCACACCGTGACCGCGGCCCCGAAGGCCGCCGCACCGACGAAGACGCACGCCGCGAAGCCGAAGCTGATCCGCGTTCCCGACGTCGTCGGCCACAACCACCAGAAGGCGCAGGACGAGATGCAGGCCCACGGCCTGTTCATGCTCGCCGAAGAAGACGCGACCGGTCAGGGACGGATGCTGCTGTGGGACCGGAACTGGGTCGTCGTCCGGCAGAAGCCCGCACCCGGAACCGTGGTCTCGCCGAATACCACGATCACCTTGTACAGCAAGAAGTACACCGACTGATCCGGGGGCTCGGCGTCCTCCCGCGGGCGTCCACTTGTGGACGCAGGACGCCGCAGGTGGAGGAGTGGTTTCCGCGTCCCCGGACCATACGCTTGCGCTGATCTCGGGAGGTCGTGGATGGATCGGCTGTACGAACGTTCCAGCAGGCGGTGCGAGGCCGGGTCGCTCGATCCGGCGGTGCGGGACGCGATCGCCGCGCACGCCGAGGCGCACCAGCTCGGCGACGTGCTGGGCGCGGCGCGGTGGTGCTGCGAGACGCGCAGCGTGCGGCTCAAGCGTCCGGGCCTGCTCATGCGGCTGACGAAGTCCGGCGATCCCGACAAAGAACACACCACGGCCGCCCTGATCCTGCCCCGCTACCTGGTCGTGGCCGTGGCCGGAGAGCAGCGGGGCATCCACGTCCGGTCGATCCGCCTGGAGGACGTGAGCGTCGGCCGCGGCCTGGCCTCCAACATCGACACCGGCGTCAGCGCTACCGGCCTCTGGTCGGGGACGACGGAACCCGCCTCCTTCCACATCGGCCTGGGCGACGACACGGACGGCAAGGCCTTCCTCGACACCCTGCGCGGCGCGATCGCCGAGGTCAAAACCGCCTGATCAGCACGCAACGCCCGCGCACAGGTACCCGCGACAACCGGAGCCATGATGATCGCCAGAGTCTGGCGCGCAACCGCCACCGCCGAGGGGGCGGACGCCTACCGCGAGCACTTCACCACCTCGGTGCTGCCGACGCTCCGTCGCCTCGACGGACATCGAGGCGCGTACCTGTTCCGCCTGGACGGGGATGACCTGGTGGAGCTGGAGGTCATGACCCTGTGGGAGTCCGCCGAGGCCATACGGGCCTTTGCTGGAACCGACATGACGACGGCCGTGGTGGAGCCGGAGGCACGAGCCGTGCTCCTGACTTACGACAAGACGGTCAGCCACCGGACGGTCGTAGTCGACACCCTGAACGACCCGACCTAGGCACCGCTTCGATACGGGCGGCAGCGCGCCCCGGCACTGGGCCGCACTAAACTCCCGGCCGCCGAGACCGCAATGGCTCCCATAATGGTGCGAGAGGCCCCTTGCGAAGATCGCGAGGGGCCTCTGAGCTGGGAGCCGGCGAGGGGACTTGAACCCCTAACCTTCTGTTTACAAGACAGATGCTCTGCCAATTGAGCTACGCCGGCGGGCTCGTCCCGCATCGTAGTCGACCGCGCGGGGGGTTCGCGCGGGGGTTTCCGGGGCGGGCGGCGGTGCGGGGGGTGGTGATTTGCGGTGGTGAGCGGGCACAAGGAGGTGCAGCACTCGGGGGAGGGGGCCCACGTGAGCATCAGCGGAATCATCTCCGCGATCATCGTCGGAGCGATCATCGGCGGGCTGGGGCGGCTGCTGCTGCCCGGGCGGCAGCCGATCGGGATCGTGCTGACCGTGCTGATCGGGATCGTCGCGGCGCTGGTCGGGACCGCGATCGCGCAGAAGACGGGCGTCGCCTCGACCAGGGGGTTCGACTGGATCGAGCTGGTCTTCCAGGTCGGGCTGGCCGTGCTCGGGGTCGCGGCCGTCGCGGCGTGGCGGCGGAACCGGGGGCATGCGAGATGAGCTAGCGGGAGCCCAGGGCCCTGGTGGTCTTGGGGGTGGGGGCGCCGCCGGGACGGCGTTCCGGGGTGGGGCTGAGGAAGCCCTTCTTGCGGGCCAGGTGGACCCAGTTCGCGGCGGCGCGCCAGGGCGCGCCGCAGGCCTCGGCGAGCATGTGGACGGGGTTGGAGTGGCCGAGGTCGACGTAGGCGGAGTAGACGGCCGCGACGAGGGCGAAGAACTCGTCCGGACGGCCCTTGCGGCCCGGACGGGGGGCCGCCTCGACCATCCGGCGGATTTCGCGGGCCTCGGCGACAGGCGGCGTCCTGGTGCTGGTGGAGTGCAGGACGTCGCTGGTCAGTTCGGGGAGGGGGACGGCCCGCAGGGTGCCGGTGGTGAGGCCGCGGGAGACGAGCCGCGGGTCCGCGTCGGGGTGCGGGCGGATCGTCATCTCGGTGGGGCCGCCGGTCGCGGGGGCCGGCCAGCGGAGGGTGACCTCCCAGGCGCCCACGCGGATGCGCCGCTCGACCGTCATGCCGACATACTGTCAAACATTCGCGCAATTGCGCAATTGTTGGGGCGTGCGAGACTGGTGCGGTGCACGGGAGCGGGGGATCATGAGCGACGACCTGGCGCTGTCTCCGGCGCTGCTCCAGGAGGCGGCGGGCCGTTTCGGGATGCTGGCCGCCACGACGCGGCTGCACATCGTGTGGGTGCTGACGCACGGGGAGCGGGACGTCAGCTCGCTGGCCGACGAGGTGGACGGGACGGTCGCGGCGGTCAGCCAGCATCTGGCGAAGCTGAAGCTGGCGGGGCTGGTGCGGGCGCGCCGGGAGGGCCGGCACCAGTTCTACGTGGTCGACGATCCGCACGTGGCGGCGATCGTCCGGCAGATGGTCGCGCATCTGCGGGGTGATTCGGGGCGCGCCCGTGGTCTGGGCGCCTGACCCGCCGGTCGCGGCGCCGTCCGGGACGGGCGAGCCCGCGCGGACGGAGGGCCTGCGCGAGTGCGCGGTGCAGCCGCCGCTGGCGGTGCTGCGGCGGTGGGAGACGTCGCCGAAGGGCCTGGACGAGGCGGAGGCGCAGGAGCGGCTGCTGCGGTTCGAGGACGGGCCGCGGCGGCGCCGGGCGCGGCGGCTCGGCGGGGCGGTCGCGGCGCCGTTCGTGGTGGTGCTGGTCTTCCTCGGGGTCGTGTCGGCGCTGACGGGGGACGTGCGGGGCGCGGTGCTGATCTGCGCGCTGGCGGTGTTCAGCGGGGCGATGCGGTACCGGCAGGAGGCGCGGTCGGGGCGTGCGGCGGCGGCGCTGCGGACGATGGTGACGACGACGGCGACGGTGCTGCGGCGAGCGCGGCCGGGGGCGGAGCCCGTGGCCAGGGAGGTGCCGGTCGACCAGGTCGTGCCGGGGGACGTGGTGCTGCTGGGGCCGGGCGACGTGGTGCCGGCGGACCTGCGGCTGCTGAACTCGGTGGACCTGGAGATCAACCAGGCGATGCTGACCGGGGAGTCGCTCCCGGCGGGCAAGCACGCGGCGTGGACGGACCCGCCGGAGGGCCGTCCGGGCGACCTGTTCGACCATCCGCGGCTGTGCTTCATGGGGACGACCGTGGTGAGCGGGACCGGGACGGCGGTGGCGGTCGCGACGGGCGGCCGGACGTACTTCGGGGGGGCGGACCGGGAGCGGCCGGGGCGCCGGACGGAGACGGCGTTCGACCGGGGCGTGCGGGTGGTGTCGTGGACGCTGGTCGCGGCGATGCTGGCGGCGCTGCCCGCGGTGGTGGCGGTCGCGGGGGTGCTGCGGGACGACTGGTACCAGGCGCTGCTGCTGGCGATCGCGGTGGCGGTGGCGGCGACGCCGGAGATGATGCCGCTGGTGGTGACGGCTCTGCTGGTGCGCGGCGCGAAGGGGCTGGCGGGCCGGCAGGTGATCGTCAAGCGGCTGCCGGCGGTGCACGACCTCGGCGCGATGGACACGCTGTGCGTGGACAAGACGGGCACGCTGACCGAGGAGCACGTGGCGACGGCGTGCCATCTCGATCCGCTCGGCCGCACCGATCCGGAGGTGCTGTGGTGGGCGCGGGTCAACGCGCTGTGGTCGGTGGAGCTGGCGGGACGGCTCGTCGGGGACGCGATCGACGAGGCGCTGCTGCAGGACGCGGGGAACCTGGACAGCGCGTCCGGTGTGGACGCGATCCCGTTCGACTACGCGCGGCGGCGTGCGACCGTCCTGCTGGGGGACGGGCGGCTGGTGGTGAAGGGCGCGGTCGAGGACGTCCTGAACCTGTGCACGGTCGCCGGTGACACGGTGCTGGACGCCGAAGAGCGCGCGCGCCTGCTGCGGCTGGACGACCGGTGGGCGGCGGACGGCGTGCGGCTGCTCGCGGTGGCGGTGGGGAAGCGAACGCGCGGCGGCCCGCTGACCCCGGCGGACGAGCAGGACCTGGCGCTGGTCGGGTTCGTCGGGTTCCGGGACCGGCTGGATCCGGCGGCGCCGGCGGCGGTGCGGGGGCTGCGCCGGCGCGGGGTCGGGCTGGTGATGGTCACGGGCGACCATCCGCTGGTGGCGCGACGGATCTGCCGGGACGCGGGCATCGAGGTGTCCGGGGTGGTGCTCGGCCGCGAGGTGGTCGACCTCGACGACGCGGAGCTGGCGCGGCTGGCGGGGGCGGGGACGCTGTTCGCGCGGGTGGGGCCGCCGCAGAAGGCGCGGATCGTCCGGGCGCTGCAGCAGGCGGGGCGGACGGTCGGGTATCTCGGCGACGGGGTGAACGACGCGCCGGCGCTGCGGGCGGCGGACGTCGGGATCACCGTGCGGGGCGCGGCGGACCTGGCCCGGGAGTCGGCGGACGTGGTGCTGGTCCGCCCGGACCTCGGGGCGCTGGAGCAGGCGATCGTGGCGGGCCGCCGGACGTTCGCGAACACGGTGAAGTACGTCAAGATCGCGCTGACGTCGAACGTGGGGAACGTGGTGTCGCTGCTGGCGGCGAGCGCGATGCTGCCGTTCCTGCCGATGCTGCCGCTGCAGGTTCTGGTGCAGAACGTCTGCTTCGACCTGTCGCAGCTGGCGCTGGTGCGCGACCGGGTCGACGAGGCGCAGATCAGGAGCCCGCGCACGTTCGACGTCCGGGACCTGGCGCGGTTCGTCGCGTGCCTCGGGCCGGTCGGGGCGCTGTTCGACCTGGCGGCGCTGGGGCTGTTCTGGTGGCTGCTGGACGCGCACGGCGGCGCGGCGGGGCGGGAGCTGCTCCGGTCCGGGTGGTTCGCGGAGAACCTGATCGCGCAGGGCCTGGCGATGCTGCTGCTGCGCAGGCGGGGGCGGACCGGGCCGAGGGCGGGCCGGACGATCGTCGTGACCGCCGTCGCGCTCGGGCTGGCGGGGCCGCTGCTGCCGTTCACGCCGCTCGGCGGGGTGCTGCGGCTCCAGCCGCTGCCGTTCGAGGCGGTCCCGATCCTTGCGGCCGTGATGACCGGGTACGTCCTCGCGACGATCGCCGCCCGGTACGTCTATCAGCGGGTCTTCGGCAGATGGCTGTGACGCCCCTTGCCAGGCGCCGAACGCTGCGGTGAGCTGGAACGAGGAGGCGCGGATGACGGACGCGAAGGGCAGGGTGGCGGGGCCTTCGGGCCTGGAGGCGGCGCGCTGGTGGGCGCGGATGATGCGCGATCCGATGGACGCCTACGGCGCGCTGTTCCGCCGGTACGGGGACGCGGTGCGGCTTCCGCGCGACCGGAGGCGGGCGCTGTACCTGCTGTCGCGGCCGGAGCACGCCGAGCACGTCCTCGTCGCGAAGCAGGACAACTACGTCAAGGCGTTCACGTACCGGCCGTTGCGGGTGTTCCTCGGCGACGGGCTGCTGACGAGCGAGGGCGAGACGTGGCGGTGGCACCGGCGGCTCGTGCAGCCGGTCTTCGCGCAGCGGCACCTCGCCGCGTTCGCGCCCGGGATGGCCGGGGTCGCGGCGCGGTCGGTCGGGCGGTGGCCGGACGGCGTGACGCTCGACGCCGCCGCGCACATGCGCCGGGTGACGCTGGACATCGTCGGGCGGGTGCTGTTCGGCAGCGATCTCGCGGCGGAGTCCGACGCGACCGGGCGGGCGCTCGCGGATCTGCAGCGCGGCGCCGTGATCGGCCTCGGCGCGACGTTCCTGGGCGACGCGGGGCTGCGGCGGGCGTTCCGGCTGGTGCCGGGCGCGCAGCGGGCGGCCGCGCAGCTCGGCGGGATGGTCGGGCGGGTGATCGACGAGCGCCGCGCGGCGGGTCCCGGGGCGGAGCCGGACCTGCTGGACCTGCTGATGCGCGACGGCGATCCGCCGCTGTCGGACGCGGAGCTGCGCGACGAGGTGCTGACGCTGCTGCTGGCCGGGCACGAGACGACCGCGGCGGCGCTGACCTGGACGCTGATCCTGCTGTCGCGGTACCCGGCGGCGCGCGACCGGCTGGAGGCGGAGGTCGACGAGGTTCTCGGCGGCCGGGATCCGGACGCCGGCGACGTCGACCGGCTGCCGTGGACGCGGGCGGTCCTGTCGGAGTCGATGCGGCTCTACCCGCCCGCGTGGACGATCGAGCGGGACGCGGTCGCCGACGACGACGTGGCGGGCGCGGTGGTGACGGCGGGTTCGACCGTGGCGATCTCCCCCTACCTCCTGCACCGCAATCCGGACCTGTGGCCGGATCCGGAGGGGTTCCGGCCCGAGCGGTTCCTCGGCGAGCAGGACCGTCCTCGCCACGCGTACCTGCCGTTCGGCGGCGGGCGGCGGATCTGCGTGGGGGCGGGCTTCGCGATGATGGAGGCGGTGCTGGTGCTCGCCCTGATCAGCCGGTCGGCGCGCCTCGACCTGGCGCCGGGCGTCGCGGTCCCGTCGCGGGCGGAGGTGACGCTGCGGCCGGCGCGTCCGGTGCCGATGCGGGTCACGCGGAGGTAGCCGCCCGGAGGGGCGTGGTCACGCGGAGGTGGCCGCCGGAGGGGCGCGGCGCACCAACTGGACATCGAATCGAAAAGGGGTCTTGGCAAAAGGCGCGGCCACCTCTACATTCCCGGGAGCGGCGGTAAGTGATCGCTTGCCGCACCCACCCCGGGAGGCCCCCAGTGAAGAGCTCGTTCACCCGCCGTCCCGCGCGGGCGGCCCTGCGCGGCCTGGCCGCGGCGGCGCTCGCGTCCCTGCTCGGCACCGCCGCGGTGGCCGCCCCCGCACGGGCGGCGGACAAGTACCCGCCCGGCGACATCGGGACGTCCCTGGTGAACTTCTTCAACAGCCCCGGCGCGGTCGCCGGCGCGAACGACTGGAACTGCAGGCCGAGCGCCGAGCACCCGACGCCGGTCGTCCTCGTCCACGCCACGTTCGTGAACCTGGGCACCAACTGGAGCGTGCTGTCGCCGATGCTGGCGAACGAGGGCTACTGCGTCTTCGGCTTCAACTACGGCATGACGCAACTGTCGTTCGACCGGATCGGCGGGCTCGGCGACATCGCCGAATCGGCCAGGACCCTGGACGCGTTCGTCGACAAGGTGCTCGCCGCGACCGGCGCGCGGCAGGTCGACCTCGTCGGGCACTCCCAGGGCGGGATGATGCCGAACTACTACCTCAAGCGGCTCGGCGGCGCGTCCAAGGTCCGCACGTTCGTCGCGCTGGCGCCCAGCAACCACGGGACGACCATCGACGGCGTCCTCGACCTCGGCCGGACGCTCAACCTGCTCGGCTTCGCCAACCAGGCCCTCAACGACGCCGGCGCGCCCGGGCTCGTCCAGCAGGAGCAGGGCTCGGACTTCCAGAACGCGCTGTTCGGCGACGGCGACACCGTCCCGGGGCCCCGGTACGTCGTCATCGAGACCAAGAACGACATCGTCGTCACCCCGTACACGAACGCGTGGCTGAAGGGCGACGGCGTCACCAACATCCTCGTCCAGGACCAGTGCCCGGACGATACCGTCGGCCATGTCGGGATGTTCAACGACAGCCCGGTCATGCAGGACGTCCTTGACCAGCTCGGAGCGAACACCCCCGGCTTCAAGCCGGCGTGCGAGGGCTACGGCCTGCCGCTGTAACCGCTCACCCCTCCGCTTGCTCGGCTTGTTCCGCCTGTTGGGCCGGCTGCTCGGGCCTTCGGGATCTCGGCACCGGGATGTGGAACAGGTCGGCGAGCCGGCGGACCGCCGCGGGGTCCCCGGACACCGCGGCGCTGCCGTCCTCGATCGCCGCGCCCATCGACGAGCGGCCCGACGCCATCGCGATCAGCACGTCCTCGCTCATCGCGATCGACGCGTCGGGCCGCTGCGCCGGGCCGTGCACCAGATGGACCGCCCCGTCGTCGACCTCGGCGTGGAACACCTCGTCGTCCACGCGGAACTCGTACACCAGGTGCAGCCCGGCCGACGCCTCCGGCACGAAGCACGCCTCCATGCCGAGCACCGCCCACCCCGGATGGAACGTCTCGCCCTCGCGCCGCTCGCCGAGCGCCCACCGCATGCCCCAGCGCGCCAGTGCCAGCACCGCCGGGCCCAGCTCCTCGCCCGCCTCCGTCAGCGCGTACGCGGAGGTGCGGGCGGGCGGCGGCAGCGTGACCTTCCGCGCGAGCCCCTCCCGTTCGAGGTGCTTCAGCCGCGCCGCGAGCAGCCCGGTGCCGAGGCCGCGCAGGCTCGCCTGCAGGTCGCCGAACCGTTTCGGGCCGGTCAGCAGCTCGCGGATCAGCAGCAGCGTCCAGCGCTCACCGACGAGGTCGAGGGTCCGCGCCGTCGCGCAGTACTGGTTGTAGGTCCGCTGCTCCACCGCATCACTCTAAGCGCACACCTCGAGGATCAGCCGGGCCAGGGCGCCGGGCCGGGTGAGCATGACGTCGTGCGGGCCGTCGATCGGGACCGTCCGGTATCCGATCGTCTTGGCGCACTGCTCGAACGGGTACACGCTCGGCCTGCACAGGATCGCGGTGCCGGGGATCCGGTCGGCGGCGCCGGTGAGGCGGGTCGGCTCCTCGAACGTCCGGGCGGGCTGCGGGCGCATCCGCTCGGCGAGCCAGGCCGCGTCGTCCGGGTCGTCGATGCCGACGGCGGCGGGCGGCGGGACGGCGATCCGCCCGCCGGACGTGCGGCCCCGCAGCGCCTGGACGAACGGGGCGGGCGCGAGGTGGTACAGGCTCGCCCCGTCGGGTCCGGCCCAGCCGTCCACCAGGACCAGGTGGCGGACGCGGTCCGGTCGCTGGTCGGCGGCCTCCCGCACGACCAGGCCCGCATAGCTGTGCCCGACCAGCACAACGCCGTCGCCGTCGATGCCGTCGAGCGCCGCGACGACGTCGTCCGCGTGGTCGTGGAGGCCGACGTCTCCCTCGCCGAGCGCGGGAGCGACGGTGCGGGCACCGGCGTCGTGTAGAACCGGGGTCACCCGGTCCCAGGCCCAGGGGCCGTGCCAGGCCCCGGCGACGAGGACGAACGTGGTCATGAGCGGACCTCCGCGGAAACGAGGGGACGGACGCGACCGGCGAACTCCTCCAGGGCGGCCTCATGGTCGTCGGTCGCGAAACGGACCACGATGTGGCGGGCGCCCGCCTCGATGTAGCGGGTCAGCCAGGCGGCCGCGTCCTCCGGCGTGCCGGCGAACATCGCCTGGATGGAGGCGATGAACTCCAGCGGCGCGTTGTAGTAGCGCTCGATGCTCGCCCGGAGCCTCTCCCGCGCGCGCTCGGGGTCGTCGTCCAGGCAGAACGTCGCGTACAGGGCCGGGGTGACCGGGCGGCGTGCCGCCTTCCGGATCGTCTCGGCCTCCTTCGCGTAGACGCCGTGCTCGGGCGGGTATGGCAGCCAGCCGTCCGCTATGCGGGCGACCCGGCGCAGCGCGGGTCCGCCGCCGGCGAGCCAGATCGGCGGACCGCCGGGCCGGGCCGGCGGCGGCGCGACGCTCACGTCCTCGAACGCGAAGTGCTCGCCCGCGAACGAGACGGACTCGCCGGTCCAGAGCAGCCGCATCGCCTCGATCGACTCCTCCAGCCGGCGGCCCCGGGTCGCGAAGTCGACGCCGAGCGCGGTGAACTGCGCCTTGGTGGCGTCGGTCGGGAAGCCCGCGCCCATGCCCGCGATGACCCGTCCGTCGCTGAGCCGGTCGAGGGTGCCGAGCTGGTGGGCGAGCAGGATCGGGTGCCGCAGCGCGGGCAGCAGCACCGCGGTGCCGAGCGCCACCCGCTCCGTCGCCTGCGCCACGGCGGCCATGAGCAGCAGCGGGTCCGCCCGCTGCCGCGTGATGGGGCTGTCGCCGGCCCAGACCGAGTCGTAGCCGAGCGCCTCGGCCCGCGCGGCGTACCCGACGAGCCGGTGCGGCGCGTGCTCGCCCGTCACCGCCTGGTCGCGCGTCGGCAGCAGGTAGCCGAACCGTGTCTCCGGCATGGATCACCTCCGGTGGTCGATTCCGGCCCGATCCTAGACATTGACTTCCTGATTTTGAAGTCTAAGGTTCATTTTCAGGAAGTTCGATCTGGGAAGGAAGAGTGGATGACGGCACCGACCTACACGGCCGAGGCACGCGTGACCGGGGGCAGGAACGGGCGCGGGCGGACGGCCGACGGCCGCCTCGACCTGGCCCTGCGGCTGCCCAAGGAGATGGGCGGTGACGGCGAGGGCGTCAACCCCGAGCAGCTCTTCGCCATCGGGTACGCGGCCTGCTTCGGCTCGACGATGAGCGTGCTCGGGCAGCGCAAGGGACTCGCGGCGGACGACGCCGAGATCGACGCGAGGGCGATGCTCATCCCCACCGAGGGCGGACCCTTCACGCTGGGCGTCGAGCTCGACGTGACCCTGCCGTCGCTCGCCGATGCCGAGGCGGTCGACCTGGGACGCGCCGCGCACCGGCTGTGCCCGTACTCCAGCGCGATCCGCGGCAACGTCGACGTCGCGATCGTCGTCAACGGGACGCGCTTGTAGTCGTCCCTGTCGCGGCGCCGTCAACAGGACGTGCTTGCGGGCGTCCCCGTCGCAGTGCCGTTCAGTCCCGCTGGTCCTCGCCCCGCACCCGGACCAGCGGGAGGAACAGCTCGTCCACGATCTCGGCCAGCACCTCGTCCGGCACCGGCCGGTCCGTGAGGAGCATCTCGTGCCGGACGAGGTCGGCCGGCATCCGCGCGATCCGCGGGCTCACCGCGCCGGGCGCGAGCTCGCCCCGGTCGGCGGCGCGGCGCAGGATGACCGACATCGCGTCCGGGATCACCTCGAACGTGCCCGGATCGAGTTCGTGCGCCTCCGCCATCAGGCCGTGGACCAGGTCGGGTCCGAACTCGCCGAACCGCCGCGCCATGTACCGCAGGACCGCCAGGACGTCGCCGCGCAGGCTCCCGGTGTCGGGCACGTCGTCCGCGATCGAGGAGTACCGGTACCGCAGCGCCGCCAGGACGAGGTCGGCCCGGCTGGGCCAGCGGCGGTAGATGACCTGCTTGCCGGTCCGCGCGCGCGCCGCGACGTTCTCGATGGTCAGGCCCGCGTAACCGGACGCGTCCAGCTCGTCCCAGGTCGCGTCCAGGATCGCCGCTTCCAGGGCGGCCCCGCGCCGCCGCGCCTTCGCCTCGCCGGTCACGCCGCCCCTCCTTTAAGAGACCTTGCGTCTCTTGTTATGGGCAGCCTACACTCCGGGCCGTTAGAGACGTGCCGTCTCTTAGGAGGCCCCCATGACCGCCGGCACCCGCACCGCGCCCGAACGGCTCGACCCCGCTCTGCTCCGCCTCGCCGGAATCCTCATCACCGGCGCCATCGCCCCGCTGCTCGACAGCACGATCGTCAACGTCGCCATCGGACGGCTCGGCCGCGACCTGCACGCGCCGGTGGCCGAGATCCAGTGGGTGGTCACCGCCTACCTGCTGGCCCTCGCCATGGCGATCCCCCTCACCGGCTGGGCCGAAGGCCGCTTCGGCGCCCGCCGCGTGTGGCTGTCCGCCCTCGGCCTGTTCCTGCTCGGCTCCGTGCTGTGCGGGCTGGCCTGGAACGTCGGCTCCCTGATCGCCTTCCGCGTCCTGCAAGGGGCGGGCGGCGGGCTGATGACGCCGGTCATGCAGACGCTGCTGATGCGCGCGGCCGGCGGCCGCCAGATCGGCCGGCTGATGGCCGCGATCAGCATGCCCGCGCTGGTCGGACCCATCCTCGGGCCCGTCGTCGGCGGCCTCGTCGCCGGGCATGCCGGCTGGCGGTGGATCTTCTACGTCAACGTGCCGGTCTGCCTCGTCGCGTTCGTCCTCGCCTGGCGCGGCCTCCCGAGCACCGCGCCGCGCGGCGCCGCCCGCCCCGACCTCACCGGCATCCTCCTGCTGTCCCCGGCGCTCGCCGCCCTCGTCTACGGGTTCTCGCAGGCGAACGCCGGTTTCGGTCGTCCCGGCGTGATCGCCGCCTTGGCCGCCGGCGCTGTGCTTCTCGCGGCGTTCGTCGTCCACGCGCTGCGCACGCCGTCCGAACCCGCGATCGACCTGCGGCTGTTCCGCAAGCGCACGTTCGCCGCGTCCGCGAGCCTCCTCTTCCTCTCTGGGCTCTCCCTGTTCGGCGCGATGCTGCTGCTACCGCTCTATTACCAGCAGGTCCGCGGGCACAGCGTGGTCGTCGCCGGCCTCCTGCTCGCGCCGCAAGGGCTCGGCAGCCTGCTCGTCCGCACCCGCCTCGGAGCCCTCACCGACCGGCTCGGCCCGCGGCCCATCGTCCTCACCGGGCTCGTCCTGACCGTCCTCGGCACGCTCGCCTACGCCGAGGCCGGACCGCGCACCAGCGAATGGCTGCTCGGCGCGTCCCTCGCCGTCCGCGGCGCGGGCCTCGGCGGCGTCACCCTCGCCGTCATGACCGCGGCCTACCAGGGCCTCGGGCAGGACGAGATCCCGCACGCCAGCAGCGCCACCCGCGTCATCGTGCAGGTCGGCGGCTCCTTCGGCGCCGCCGTCCTCGCGGTCGTCCTGGAGCACCAGACGTCCGGCGGGGCCGCGCCGTCCACCGCGTACGCGCACGCCTTCTGGTGGTCGCTCGCCTTCACCGCCCTCGCCTTCGTCCCGGCGCTCTTCCTTGGCCGAAGTGGGCCAGTACATGTTTCTGCCTAAGTGGACACCCTCGCCCGCCAATCTTTGATCTCATAGAGCAGCGATATCAGTACATAGAGTTACGGCGCGGTCTGGGGGCATTATGGTCGGGGACTCGAAAGTCTCGTGGGACGGGGCGGGAAGGCGGGCGAGAACCGTCCCTCCCGGCCGCTACGCGCCGCTCGCCCACGACCCCGGATTCCTGCTGCTCAGGAAGAGGTTCCTGGTGGCGGCCGCGAGCCTCACGGCCGCCTTCTTCGGGTGGTACGCGGTGTACGTCGCGCTGTCGGCGTTCGCGCGCGGGTTCATGGCGCGGCGGGTCGCCGGGCACGTCAACGTGGCGCTGCTGCTCGGGCTGCTGCAGTTCGCGTCGACGTTCCTGCTGGCCTGGGCCTACGTCGCCTACGCGCGGCGGCGCCTGGACCCGCTCGCCGAGGACCTGCGCTCCCGGCGCCTGTCCGCGCCCGGCGACGAGGTGACCCGCTGATGCCGGCGCTCGACGGGCGGGCGCTGACCTGCACGCTGTTCGTGGTGTTCGTGCTCATCACGCTCGGCATCACGGTGTGGGCGCGCGCCAACACCAACGGCGCCGACGACTTCTACGCCGGCGGGCGGACGTTCAACGGCGCGCAGAACGGCATCGCGCTCGCCGGCGACTACATGTCGGCGGCGTCCTTCCTCGGCATCGCCGGCCTCATCGCCCTGTCCGGATACGACGGGTTCCTGTACTCCATCGGGTTCCTGGTGGCGTGGCTGCTGACGCTGCTGCTGGTCGAGCTGATGCGCAACGCCGGGCGGTTCACCATGGCGGACGTGCTCGCGCACCGGGTGCGCCGGCAGCCGCCGGTGCGCCGCGCGGCGGTCGTGTCGACCGTGACCGTCTCGGTGTTCTACCTGCTCGCGCAGATGGTCGGCGCGGGCGCTCTGGTCTCGCTGCTGCTCGGCATCCACCGCGGCCGGGAGTTCCTCGGCATGTCCGCCGGCACCGCCCGGACCGCCACGATCGTCGTGGTCGGCGCGCTGATGATCTGCTACGTGATGTTCGGCGGGATGAAGGCCACCACCTGGGTGCAGATCATCAAGGCGGTGCTGCTGACCGCCGGGGCGCTGGTGCTGACCGGGCTGGTGCTCGCCCGGTTCGGCTTCGACCTCGGCGCGATGCTCGGGTCCGCCGCGCACGCCAGCGGGAAGGGCGAGGCGTTCCTGCGTCCCGGCCTGCGGTACGGCGAGGACGTGCCCGGCGACGCGTACCGGACGATCCTCAACAAGCTCGACTTCATCAGCCTGGCGGTCGCGCTGCTGCTCGGCACGGCGGGCCTGCCGCACATCGTCACCCGCTTCTTCACGGTCCCGGACGCGCGGGCCGCGCGCACGTCGGTGTCCTGGGCGATCGGCCTCGTCGGCCTGTTCTACCTGATGACGCTGGCGCTCGGGTTCGGCGCGGCGGCGCTCGTCGGGCGGAAGGCGATCGTCGCGCAGGACCCGTCCGGCAACACCGCCGCGCCGCAGCTCGCGCAGGAGCTCGGCCGGCACCTCGGCGGGCAGGTCGGCGGCGACATCCTGCTCGCGTTCATCGGCGCGGTCGCGTTCGCGACGATCCTCGCGGTGGTGGCGGGGCTGGTGCTGGCCTCGTCGACGTCGCTGGCGCACGACTACTTCGGGCAGGTGCTGATGCTCGGCCGGCCGCGCGAGTCGCAGGAGGTCGCGGTCGCGCGGTTCGCCTCGTTCCTGGTCGGCTCGCTGGCCATCGTGCTGGCCGTCGTCGCGCGGAACCTGAATGTGGCGTTCCTGGTGGCGCTGGCGTTCGCGATCGCGGCGGCGTCGAACCTCCCGGCGATCGTGCTGACGCTGTTCTGGCGGCGGTTCAACTCGGCCGGGGTGACCGCCGGCATCTACGGCGGGCTGATCAGCTCGCTGGTGCTGGTGTTCTTCTCGCCGGTCGTGTCCGGGAAGGTCGACCCGGTCACCGGCGAGAACCTGGCGCTGTTCCCCAAGAGCGTCGACTTCCACCTGTTCCCGCTGGAGAACCCCGGCATCGTCTCGATCCCGATCGGGTTCCTGTGCGCGATCGCGGGGACGTTCCTCGGACGGGAGAAGGCCGACCGGGCCCTGTACGACGACATGTCGGTGCGGGCGCTGACGGGCGCCGGCTCGCACTGAGCCGGGGACCGCCGGCCCGCACTGAGCGACGGGCCGCCCGGGACCCGGCTACCATTCCGTTCCGGACCCCCGGTTACCCGCCGGTAAGGGACGGCCGGTGGCGGCTCCGGGACGCGCGGTGACGCGCCCTCCGGGACCGTCTCCGAATGTGCCGGGCGCCCGGGCGCCCGGCCCATCGCGTGGCAGAATGTCAGATCGCGCCGTGGACCACGGCGGACGGCCGAGGGGAGGTGCGGCGGCGTGTCCCATGCCGGTCGGCGCCGTGCCCCGCGCGCGCGTCCGGCGGCGCGGTTCGGCGCCCGCACCACCGCGACGCTCACCGTGCTCACCCTGGCCGCCGCGGTGGCGGTGCCCGCGGCGCTCGTCCCCGACGAGGCCGGCACCGTGCCCCGCTCCGTCCGCGGCGCGGCGGCCGGCGCGGCGATGCGGACCGCGACCGACCAGATCCGCGCCCGCGAGTGGCACCTGACCGTCCTCCGCGCGCAGAAGGCCTGGCACTACTCCAAGGGCTCCGGCGTGACGGTCGCCGTCCTCGACACCGGCGTCGACAAGAACCACCCCGACCTCACCGGCCGGGTCGTCACCGGCCCCGACCTGACGAGCGGCGCGCGCCGTCCCGGCAGCCGCTACTGGGGCCTGCACGGGACGTCCATGGCCAGCATCATCGCCGGTCACGGCCACGGTCCCGGCCTCGCGCAGGGCATGCTCGGGATCGCGCCGGCGAGCAGGATCCTGTCCGTCCGGGTGACGCTGGAGAACAACGACCCGCTGCGCAAGACCGACACCTCGGCCACCACCGGCGCCCGCGACGCCGTCGCGCAGGGCATCCGGTACGCGGTCGACCACGGCGCCGGCATCATCAACATGTCCCTCGGCGGCGGCCGCCAGTCCTACAACGGCAACCCCGCCCAGGAGAGCGCGATCAAGTACGCGCTGAGCAAGGGCGTCGTGCTGATCGCGTCGGCGGGCAACGACGGCTCCGGCGCCGACCGCAAGAACTTCCCCGCCGCCTACCCCGGCGTGATCGCCGTCGGCGCGCTCGACCGCAAGCTGCACCTGTGGAAGGACAGCAACCGCAACTCGCACGCCGGCGTGTGCGCGCCCGGCGTCGACATCGTCAGCGCCGACGCCAGCAACGGCTACGTCGTCGGGACGGGCACCAGCGCCTCGTCCGCGATGGTCGCCGGGGTCGCCGCGCTGATCCGCTCCCGCTACCCCAAGCTCAGCCCCGACGAGGTCCGGCAGGCGCTGATCAAGGGCTCGCCCGCGCGCCGCGGCCACCCGACCGGCTCGGCGACCTGCGCGGGATCGGTCGACGCCGTCCGCGCCCTCGTCGCCGCGAACACGCTGAACAAGACGTCGAAGGGGCCGGTCGCGGCGGCGCCGACCCCGTCCGCCACGCCGGCGCCGGCCGCCGACTCGTCGGCCGGGGACTCGGGCGTCCTGCTCCCGCTGGTGCTCGGCGGCGGCGGCGTGCTGGTGATCGTCGGGCTGGTCCTCGGCTGGCGGCAGCGTCGCCGCCCCGGCGACGAGGACGGCGCCCTGCCGACCGGCGAGGAGCCCTTCGGCGACGACGGGCCGGACGACGACCCGACGCCCGGCTACCACCTGCCCGGCGCCCCGCCGGAGCCCGCCGCGATGCGGTCGCCTGGCGGAGTCCCTCCGGCGGCCTCGTCCGCGCCGCCCATCGCGCCGGTCAACACCGCGCCGTTCCAGAGCTCGCATCCCTACACCGGCCCTGGCATGCCGCCTCCGGCCGGATACCCGGACGCTCCGGCGGGATGGCCCGACCAGGGCACGCCGCCGCTCCCGGAACCGGTCGCCGAGGCCGAAGGGTACGTCCCCGAGCACGCGCTGCCGCACGACCAGTGGGACGAGCCGTCCTGGGACGACGGCGCGCCGCCGGAGCACGGCACGCCGCCCGGCCCGCCGGGACGGCCTCCCGTCATGGCGAGCGAGCTGCGCCCGTTCGACCCGGGCGACTTCCCGGTCGGGGAGTTCCCCGTCGGCGGGATGAACGGGACGCTCCCCGGCCCGG
Source organism: Spirillospora sp. NPDC000708 (assembly GCF_040299565.1). Lineage (NCBI taxonomy): Bacteria > Bacillati > Actinomycetota > Actinomycetes > Streptosporangiales > Thermomonosporaceae > Spirillospora > Spirillospora sp. NPDC000708. Next base: position 20,745 of record NZ_JBEPCJ010000079.1, on the reverse strand, counting down.
TGGAGGGGTTCTCCCCGAACGGGCGGCACCTCCGCGACGACCGTCCCGCCAACGGCCACGACCACGCCGGCGGACGCCACCTCGCCAACGGCCACAACGGGTATGACCCGCGCAACGGGCACGACTTCACGAACGGCCGGGACGCGATGAACGGCGCCGGCGGCGGTCCGGCGGTGAACGGCGCGGGCGGTGCGAACGGTGCGAACGGCGCGGGCGGTGCGAACGGCGCGGGCGGAGCGAACGGCGCGGGTGGCACCGCGTCGAGCGGCGCACCCGATGACGACGCCCCCGCGCTGGACGACGAGGACTGGGAGCGGTTCAGGCGCAGCGCCCTCGGAGGGGGCGGCATGCCCGAACCCGAGTTCCCCGCCGCGCCGCAGGACCCGCCGCCCGCCCCGCCCGCCGCTCAGCCGCCCCCTGCCGCGCAGCCTCCCGTTGCCCCGCCGCCCGCCGCGCAGCCTCCGGTCGCGCCGCCGCCGTCCCCCACGCCGCCGTCCGGCGTACCTCCTGTGGACGACGCCGGGGGCCTCCCCGCCCCGCCACCGGTCCCGCCCACCGGCCCGGCGGACGACGACACCCGCAACCGGCAGGCCCGCCGCCCCTACTCCTCCAACGAGGACGACGACTACCGTCCGCCCTGGTGGTGAGCACCGCCCGCATGGTTGTGGGCGCTGGAGCCGCCTCCGCCAGGGCTGTACTCCGGCGGGCGTAGCGCAGGAGCCTCCCGCCGTCCGATTCGCGCCCCCGAACCCGTCGCGCAGCATCGAACCATCCGCTCACAGGAAGGTCGATGACCATGTTGACGACGCTCGCGGCGCACCCCGGCCCGTGGCACGACGGCGGCGGCGCCCCCGGCTACTGGCCCGTTTTCCCGATCATGTTCGGGCTGTTCTGGCTGGCCGTGCTCGGCACCGGCTTCTACCTGGTCCGGCGCCGGATGACGGGGCCCGCCGCGGCCACCGTGGCCGCGCCCGACCCGATGGCGAAGGCGCAGGAGCTGCTCGCCGAACGGTTCGCCCGCGGCGAGATCGACGAGGACGAGTACCTGATGCGCCGGTCGGCGCTCCGCAACGGCGGCTGACCGTCAGTCCAGGCCCGCCTCTTCGAAGATCTTGTCGATGCCGTCCGGGTCCATCGGGTCCCGGGCGGCGGCGTCGGCGAACCGGGTGAGCAGCCGGGCGAACTCGGCGCGCTCGGCGTCCGTCCAGTCGTTCATCAGCCCGTCGAAGTAGGCGCGGCGGTACCGGTCGGCGACCTGCTTGACGCGGCGGCCGGCGTCGGTCAGCCCGAGGTTGGCGCGGCGCGCGTCGACGGGGGAGGGGCGCCGGGACACCAGGCCCGCGTCGATGGCGTGCCCGACCAGCCGGCTCGCGGTGGACGGGTCGATCTCCAGCCGGTCCGCGACGGCGCCGACGGTGATCTCGCAGCTCACCTCCGCCTCGCCGGCCTCGCCGGCCTCGCCGGCCTCGCCGGCCGCGCCGGCGGCGGCACCGGTGTCGGCGGGCGGCTCGTCGGTGAGCGCGGCGACGGCGTTCACCACCATCAGGTTGGAGATCTGCAGCGGCCGTCCGCCGGGGCCGCCGGCGGTCCGGGCGCGGATCCGCTTCATCATGTCGGGCTTGATCCAGACCCGGCGCAGGTGGAACAGCGCGGCGCCGATGGCGGCGAGGACGGGGTCGGGCCGGTCGCCCCGGTCGCCGCTCACCGGGCGCCTCGGACCGTGGTCCAGCCTGCGGTCTCGTGGCGGGGCGTGTCCGTCGCCATGCAAGGGTCTCCCGTTCAGATTCCGGCCACCGCGGGACAGCCGGCGGTGCGTCTCCAACTCTAACGGCTGTACGGTGCATATGTTCTTTATGCGTTCTTTATCCGGCTCGTTCGGGTCGATTCCGGGACTGCGGCGGCCGATGTGCCCGCCGTTGGCGATGGGACACGGGACAATGGAGAGCCGCAGGTGAACGGGGATGTGGTGCACTGAACGACCGGCCCGCGTTCCGCCGGAACCGCCGGACGATGTCGGCCCGGACGCGTAGCATGGCACCGGCCGAACCCGGACGACCCGGGATCAGTAACCACAGAGGGGACCTGATGCGAGCGGCGAACGCCCCCGGCGACGTCCCCGGCGACGTCCCTCCCCAGGACGGCGGCACGGACGACGGCTCAGCCCTGAAACGCGTGACCGACGACCCATCCACCGACCCATCCCTCCCCGGCGAGGACGGCGTCGAGGACGCCGCCGCCTTCCCGGCCGACCTCCTCTCCGAGCGCGACCGCCGGATCCTGTCCTTCGAGCGGCAGTGGTGGAAGCACGCCGGAGCCAAGGAGCAGGCCATCCGCGAGCACTTCGACATGTCGGCGACGCGGTACTACCAGCTCCTGAACATCCTCATCGACCGGCCCGAGGCGCTGGAGTGCGACCCGATGCTGGTCAAGCGGCTGCGCCGGCTGCGGTCGCAGCGGCAGCGGCAGCGCGCCGCGCGGCGGCTCGGCATCCGGCCCTGAGTCGACCACCATAGGTCGGCGTGAACTCTCCCCGCTCTGTGACGGCCGTCGGCGCCGACGGCCTGGACGCGATCCGTACCGACCCTTCCCGGGCCGTGCTCGGCTTCGACTTCGACGGCACCCTCGCGCCGATCGTGGACGACCCCGCCGCGGCCCGGGCCCACCCCGGGGCCGCGCCGGCGCTGGCCCGGCTCGCCCCGCGGGTGGGCGCGCTCGCGATCATCACCGGCCGGCCCGCGCGCGTGGCCGTGGAGTACGGCGGCTTCGAGGGCGTCGACGGCCTGGTGGTGCTCGGCCAGTACGGGCTGGAACGCTGGGAGTCCGGCGTGCTCACCGAGCCGGACCCGCCGCCCGGGATCGCCGAGGCGCGCGCGAAGCTGCCCGGCGTGCTGGAGGCGGCGGGCGCCCCGCCCGGGACGTTCGTCGAGGACAAGGCGCACGCGCTCGTCGTGCACACGCGGCGCTGCGCCGAGCCGCAGGTCGCGCTCGACCGGCTGCGCAGCATCATCGCGGCGCTCGCCGAGCGCACCGGGCTCGCCGTCGAGCCCGGCCGGTACGTGCTGGAGCTGCGTCCACCGGGTGTGGACAAGGGCCGAGCGCTGCGCTCGCTGGCCGACGCGTTCGCGGAGAAGCGGGGCGCCCCTCCGTCCGCGGTGCTGTTCGCCGGTGACGATCTCGGCGATCTGGCGGCGTTCGACGCGGTGGACGCGCTGCGCGCCGAGGGCGTGCCGGGCGTGACGGTGTGCAGCGGTTCCAACGAGGTCACCGAGCTCGCCGAGCGCGCCGACCTGGTCGTCGACGGTCCCGCGGGGATCGTCGAGCTGCTCGGGACGCTGCTCGACCGCTGATTCCACGTCGGAGTGACAAGTGCGGTAACCAGATTTGTCGCATCTCGCGTGACTCTTGTGGCACCCGTAGACCAGACGTCCAATTGCGCCAAAATATGGTGGATTGCGGTATGTGTGGTCATCGGGCGGCCACGCGAGTGACACGGGAGGTTGGGACGGTGGACACGGATCCGGGAATCCCGCGCCGTCCGGGCGACATCCGGCACACGCCCCCGCGCGGTTTCCCCTCACCGTCGGCGACCCCTGTCCAGGGCACGCCGGTCCATCCGGCGGCCGCTCCGGCGGCGGCTCCGGCCGGGGGCGGCGGCGCGCCCGTCCCACCCGGTGCTCCGGTGCGGCCGATCGTGCACGCCCCGCCCCCCGGGCAGCCCTACGCAGGCTCCGGCCGGGCGCCGGGCGGTCACGCGTCCGCCACCCATGCGCCGGGTGGCGGAACGCCGCAAGCCGCCGTGTCTGGCGCGCAGACGGGCCCGCAGCCCATTGCGCCTCGCACGCAGACCGGACCTCAAGCCGCTGTGCCTCGTGCGCAGACGGGTCCGCAGGCCGCCGTGCCTCGCACCCAGACCGGCCCCCAAGCCGCGGTCTCCGGCTCGCAGACGGGTCCGCAGTCCGCGGTGCCCCGCCGCCAGACCGGCCCGCAGCCCGCGGCGCCCAGCGCGCAGACCGGTCCCCAAGCGTCGGTGCCTCGCGCGCACACAGGCCCGCAGGCCGCCGTCCCTCGCTCCCAGACGGGTCCGCAGGCGGCCGTGCCTCGCGCGCAGACCGGTCCCCAGGCCGCCGTGCCCGGCTCGCAGACCGGGCCGCAGCGGCCCGTGCGGCAGACCGTCGCGCAGGGCGACATGGCCTGGTCCGGTGTTCCGGCGGCGCAGGACGACTTCGCGGCGCGCGACGTCCCGAGGCGCGGCGAGCCGGCCGAGGACGCGTCCGGCGCCGGCCCGATGGGCACCCGGGAGACCAGCGGCGTCCAGGTGCGGCTCGGGTCGCGGGCCCTCGACCGGCAGGAGCGGAACCGCAGGCGCGGCGGACGCCGCGGCGGCCTCATCGCGGGCGGCGTGCTCGTGCTGGCGGGGCTGGTCGCGGCGGGGCTCGTGCTGATGCCGCGCTCCGGCGACGACAAGGACGGCGGCGGTGAGGGACCGGCGCCCGCCACGGCCGAGCAGCGGCCGACCGGCGGCAAGGCGCGGATGCCGCACACCGGGACGCCCATCGAGGTCGGCACGGCCGACGGGTCGAAGTACCGGCTCGCGGCGGTCGGCGGCGGTGTCAGCGACGACGGCGTGGTGACCACCTTCCAGTCGTCGCCGCCGTCCGGGACGTCGTTCGCCTACATCGAGTACGTGCTGACGAACCCGACCGGCCACAAGGTCCTGCTGGACTTCCCGGGCGACGTCTTCCTCAAGCGCGCCCTCGTCACGAAGGCGGCGCAGGGGCGGTGCATGCCGCAGGCCGGCGTCCCGGAGGACATGTGCACGCCGCCGACGCAGAGCCAGGTCGTGCGGCGGCTCGCGGGCGGCGACCTCATTCCCGGGGACGGCGGCGACAAGTACATGTCGCCGGGCGCTTCCTACCTGGTCCGCGCGATGGTGGACGTGCCGGTCGCGCGGCGGCTGACGCGGTCGGACATGGGCCTGTACGTGTGGAAGCAGCTGTACATGGCCGACCAGCTCGCCAAGCAGGTGCCGTTCCCCAGCGGCGGCAAGTAGGCGGGCGCGACGAGGGGGCCGCGGACGGCAGTGCGGGCGGACACGCGTACGCCGTGACCGTCCGGGCTATCCGGACGGCCACGGCGTCGTCGGCCGATGGCCTGCCTGGGGGCGCGCGGCCGCGGGCTGCTCAGAGCAACCTCGGGCGCGGACCCGCGCGGGTGGTTACTCGGCCTCGGGGTCATCGGCGAGGATCCCGTAGATGCGGCGGCGGGCGTCGTTGATGACGTCCAGCGCGCGCGCCTTCTGGGCATCGCTGCCGACTGCCATGACCTGTTTCATGGCGCCGAGGAGCTGGCCGAACGCCTCGCGCTCGCGCACGGCGTTCGCGCCCGCGGCCTCGGTGACCTCGTCCCACGGGGCGGTGGTCTGCGCCGCCGCCTGCTCGCGGCCGGTGTCGGTGAGGGAGAACAGCCGCTTGCCGCCCTCCTCCCGGCTGGTGACCAGGCCCTCGTCCTCCAGCATCTGCAGGGTCGGGTAGACCGAGCCGGGGCTCGGCCGCCAGACGCCGCCGGTGCGCTCGTCGAGTTCCTGGATCATCTCGTAGCCGTGCATCGCCCGCTCGTCGAGCAGGGCGAGCAGCGCGGCCCGCACGTTCCCGCGGCGGGTGCGCCGGCCGCGGCCGCGTCCGTGGTGGCCGGGGCCGAAGCCGGGTCCGCCCGGACCGAATCCCGGGCCGCCGGGACCCCACGGGCCGAACGGATCGCCGCGCCGCGCGCGCCCTTCGGGTCCGGGTCCGCCGGGGCCGCGCCTTCTCATCGTGTGTCCATGCATCGCGGTACTCCTTCGTGTCGTCCGATCACTCGGTCGTGACCGGTTGCGATACATTAACGATATATCGGAACCGCTCGCGATGCAACACCCGACCTCGGAGGCGGCCCTCAGCGCAGGCGGGGCAGGAGGTCGGCGACCCTGTCGAGCTGCTCGTTGATCTCCTTGAGACCCGTCGTGCCGAGCCGCAGCACGAGATGCCGGGCGCCCCCTGCCGTGTACTCCGCCAGCCGTGCCACGACCTCGTCGGCGCCGCCCGCGGCCACGGCCTGGATCTTCCGGACCTCGTCCAGCGGCAGCCCGTAGTTCGAGACCGCGAATCGCTCCAGCGTCCGGCGCCTCGCGGCGGGGTCGTCCTCGATCAGGACGGACGCGAAGAGAGCCGGCGTCACGGCATCGTGCGCGCGCCCATGCGCCTCTGCGGCGCGCTGGAGGTCCGCTAGAGCCGCCTTGTAGTCGGCTGGGTCGGGCGGATAGGGGAGCCACCCGTCGTACATGCGCCCGGTACGGGACAGAGCCGTCGGCGTTATGCCGGCCAACCAGATCGGCGGACCGTCCTTGCGGAACGGCGCCGTCATGGTGGGCAGATCCTCGAAGTGGAGCAGCTCGCCGTGGAACGCCTTGTTCTCCGGCTTGTGCCATAGCTGTCGCCATAGCGCGACGGTCTCGTCCAACCGTGCGAAGCGCTTCTCCCAGGGGACCTCGGACGCGGCGTACATCGGCTTGCCGAACCGGCCCGGGAAACCGGCACCGACCGTCAGCGTAAGGCGGCCTTGTGAAAGCAGGTCGATCGACGCGAGCGTCTGGGCCGCCTGCACGGGGCGGCGGAGGACGGGCATCAGCGCCGCAGTCCCGAGCGTGACGCGCTCGGTCACGGACGCGGCGGCGGCCAGCATCGTCAGTGCCTCTATACGCGACTCGGTGATGCCGTCGTTGACCCATAGGGAGTCGAACCCGAGGCGTTCCGCGCGCGCGGCGAAACCGATGAGGTCGCGCGGATCCGCCCCGTCCCACTGGGCCTTGCCTATGGGGATGAGGACGCCGATACGGATGTCGTCGTTGTTCATGGGTCGCATCCTGCGAAGCCCTGCGAGCAGCGGCAATTCCCCGCAGGGAATGGCAGAGACGGCGATGCTGCGGCTACAACTGCTCCTGTGAGCTTCCCTCAGGCGCTACGCGAGCGCCGCCGCCACCGCCGTCTCAGCCAGCTCGAACTCGCCATCCGCGCCGGGACGACGCAGCGGCACGTCAGCTTCCTGGAGAGCGGCCGCTCCGAACCGGGACGGGCCATGGTCGTCCGGCTCGCGGAATCGCTCGAACTCCCGCTGCGCGAGCGCAACGACCTGCTCACGTCCGCCGGCTACGCGCCCGTCTACCCGCGGACGTCCCTCGACGACCCCGCGCTCGCCGCCGTCCGCACCGCGATCGAGCACGTCCTCGCCGCGCACATGCCGTACCCGGCGCTCGTGGTCGACCGGCACGGCGACCTGGTCACGGCGAACGACGCGTTCGGCGTCCTCACCGAGGGCATGGCGCCCGAGCTGCTCGAACCGCCGGTCAACGCGTACCGGATCGCCCTGCACCCGGACGGCCTCGCCCCGCGCGTCGCCAACTTCGCGGACTGGGCGCGGCACGTTCTGGACGGCCTGCGCAACTCCCTCGACCGCGACCCCGACGAGCGCCTCGCCGCCCTCCACGCCGAACTGAGCGGCTACGTCGGCCCGCGCACCGACCCGCCCGGCGTGCTCGGCTTCGCCGTCCCGCTGCAGCTGCGGACCGCGGACGGCGAGATGCGGCTCATGACGACGATGACGACGTTCGCGACCGCCACCGACGTCACCGTCGCCGAGCTGCGGCTGGAGGCGTTCCTGCCGGTGGACGAGGCGACCGCCGCGCTCCTGGCGAAGCGCGCCGCCGCCCGTCCGCCCGTCACCGACCCGCCCGGCGCTGATGCGACCGCCGGGGTCAGGGGCCGGTGACCTTCAGGTTGTCGAGGATGTCCTTCGTCGCGTTGCGGTTGTCGGTCTCCTTGACCCGGATCCACAGCCCGAACTTGCCCGCCTTGTCCTTGAGGCCGACCTCGGTCACCGACGGCGTCCCGCTCTTGCAGGCGGTGAACCGCGTGATGGTCCCGGTCAGCGCCCCGTCCGGGCTGGTGTAGTTCTCCGGCGCGCCCTTGGTGCACTGCGGGTGCACGGACGCGGTCGGCGGCGGCAGCTGGCCCGCCCGCACGTCGGTGGTCAGGCCGATGAAGACGCCCGGCCCCGCGCCGTTCCCGAGGAACTGCTGCAGGTTCGGCGTCGCGCGCAGCACCGGGCGCGGCCCGGCGTCGGTCAGGTGCACGGTCGACGGCACCCACGTCTGCTCCTGCTGCCGCGGCCAGGTCTTCGGCACCGCCGTCTTGATCTTGCCGGACGCGTCCGCGACCGCGGCGAAGTCCTTCGGGACCTTCGGCGTCTTGTCCCCGTCCTTCTTCCCGCCGCCTCCGCCGCCGGAGAGCACGCCGAGGGTCAGCCCGACGACCAGCGCGAGCGCCAGCACCGCCGCGGTGATGATCAGCGGCGTGACGAACTTGCGGGGCGCGCCACCGCCTCCTCCGGTGCCGCCCGGGCCGCCCGGACGGCCCGCGCCACCGCCGGCGCCCTTGAGCTTGCCGAGCAGGCCGCCGGCCTTGCTCTGCTTCTGCCCCTGCCCGCCCGGGCCGGGAGGCGGCTGGAAGCCGGTGGGCGGCGGGCCGAACTGCCCGCCAGGACCGCCAGGTCCGCCCGGCCCCGGCGGCGGACCCATCGGCGCGCCCTGAGACGGTCCTTGGGGCGGCCCCTGCGGGGAGCCCTGGGGCGGTCCCTGCGTCGGGAAGACGGCCGTCTTGTCATCGCCGCCCTGCGGCCCCGCCGGACCCGGCGGCTGCGCCGACGGGTAGGGGGAGGGGGCCGGCCCGAACGACCTCGTCCGGTCGTCGTCGGGAGCGGTCACCGGCTCGGGACCGCCATGGGGGCCGCCGCGCCCGGCCGGCTCGTCCATGATCGTCTGGTCGCCGGCGCCCTGCACCGGCCCCGCGCCCGCCGGCAGGTGCATCTCCGACGTGCGGTCGTCGTCGTCCTGCGGCTGGTCGAGCCGCGTGCGCAGCTCCTGCGGCGGGTTCTGCGGCGACGGCTCCTGGCCCGCGGCCACGGTCTGGCCGGGCCCGGGCTGCTGGACCGGCTCCGGCGTGCGCGCCTGCCGCGCCCCGTCGTGGTAGAAGTCCTGGATCGTCGCGTCCGGCTCGATGCGCGGCGCGGGCGGCGCGTACGACGCCAGCGGACCGCCCGCCGGACCGCCGGCGGCGGACGAACCGGGAGCGCCGGTGCTCGGCGCGGTCGTCGGCCGCAGCGTCGACAGCGCCTCGGCGAACGCCTCCGCCGTCGGCCACCGCTTCTCCCGCTCCACCTCCAGCGCCCGCAGCACGACCTGGTCGAACGCCGGCGACAGCCCCTCGCGCAGCTCGCTCGGCGGCGACTTCACCGGCGCAGGGCCCGGGGCCCTCCCGGTCAGCATGTGGTAGGTCAGCGCGCCGAGCCCGTACACGTCGGCCCGCACGTCCAGGCCGCCGCCGAACCGCGCCTGCTCCGGCGACATGTACCCGGGGGTGCCGACCGGCAGCGTGAACGCGCCCGACGCGTGCGCCAGCGCCTTCGCCAGCCCGAGGTCGGCGATCAGCAGCTTCTCGCCGCCGTCCGGCGTCGACTGGAAGAGCACGTTCGACGGCTTCAGGTCGCGGTGGATCACGCCCAGCGTGTTGATCACCTCGACGCCGTAGGCGATCTCCTCGGCCATCGCGACCGCGTCGCTGACCGGAAGTGGCCGTTCGCGCATCCGGTCGGCGAGCGTTCCGCGGTCGGCGTACGACATCACGAAGTACGGCCGCCCGTCCGGCAGCTCTCCGATGTCGTGCACCCGCACGAGCCGCTCGGAGTCGGCGCGGCGCAGGATGCGCGCCTCCTCGAGGAAGCGATTGCGCACGTCGAGGTCGTCCAGGAGGCTCCCGGACAGGACTTTTATGGCGACTTGTGAAGCCAGCGCGTCGTCATGCCCCAGCCACACAGAGGCGAACGCCCCGGATCCCAGGACGCGATCGATTCGGTAACGGCCGACAGTAGGTGGGAAGGACACTCCCGTATCATGCCCAACAAACGGGGTGAGTGTGCGAACGAGCATTGAGGCACGGCATGGCATTCGATGAGCGGACCGAAGAGCTGGCAGTGAAGGCCGCCCAGGGTGACCAGGCTGCCCTCAACGAGCTGCTGCGCAAGATAGAACCGGACGTGCTGCGGCACGCCGCCCGGTTCCTGCCCTGCCGGCAGGACGCCGAGGAGGCGTGCCAGGACGCGTTGCTGCAGGTCGCGCGGAACATCCACCGGTTCGAGGGGCGGTCCAGGTTCAGCACCTGGCTGCACGTCGTGGTCGCGAACTCGGCCCGCTCCACCTACCGCTCGCTGAAGCGCCGGTCGGTCGAGCAGGCCGGCGAGCTGCCGCAACAGCGCCCCGACCCGCGCCGCACCAGCGTCATCGCCGGCTCCCGCGTCGACATCCTCGACGCCATGGAGGACCTGGAGGCCCGCAAGCCGGACCTCATCCAGGCGCTCGTGCTCCGCGACGTGTCGCAGCTGGAGTACGCGGAGATCGCCGAGCAGCTGAAGCTGCCGCTCGGCACGGTGAAGTCGCGCATCCACGAGGCCCGCAAGCAGGTCCGGCAGACGCTCGGCGAGTCCTACACCTGACCGCCCGGTCGCTTCCGCTTCCGCAGGTCGGGGCCGTCAAGCATCGGTAATCGGGCGGCAACCGTGCGTTCAGTCGCCGGGTCCCGCGGGCCGTGCTCCGCCACCATGCGGTGCATGTCATCCGGCCTCGCGACCCCGTCCGAACGCCCGATCTTCGTGATCGGCTGCCCGCGTTCCGGGACGACGCTGCTGCGGCTCATGCTGCACTCGCATCCCCGCATCGCGCTCCCGATCGAGACGCGGTTCGTGCTCCCCGCCTACGCGGCGCGGGCACAGTTCGGTGACCTCGCGGACAGCAGGAACAGGCGCGCGCTCGCCGACTGGCTGACCACCCGGCCGGCCACCCGGTTCCGCGATCTCGGCCTGGACCCCCGCGCGATCACCGAGGAGATCGTCGCGGCGCCGCCGACCCTCGGGTCCGCCCTCGCCGTCGTCTTCCGCGCCTACGCGCGGCTGCACGGCAAGGTCCGCTGGGGCGACAAGCGCCCGAGCTACATCCGGCACGCCGGCGCGCTGCTGCGGATGTTCCCGGACGCCCAGTTCGTCCACCTGGTCCGCGACGGCCGGGACTGCGTCGCGTCCCTCAAGGAGATGCCCTGGTACGACCAGGACCTCAACCACGCCGTCTCCGTCTGGCGGGAGGCGATCGACACCGGCCGGCGGCTCGCCGCACGCCTCGGCCCGGACGCCTTCTACGAGCTGCAGTACGAGCGGCTCGTCGCCGACCCCGCCGACGAACTGCCCCGGCTGTGCGAGTTCCTCGGCGAGGACTACCACCCGGCGATGACGGCTCCGCAGTCCCTCGCGCAGCGCATCGTCCCGCCGCAGAAGACGTGGCACGACCTCACCCGCGACGCGGTCACCTGCACCCGCGTCGGGTCGTGGGCGCAGCGGCTGGACGCCTGGGAGATCAGCCTCGCCGAGGCCGCGTTCGGCGAGCGGCTCGCCGAGTACGGCTACGAGCCCAGCGGCCTGCCCAAGCCGCCCGCCGCCCGGCTCGCCCGCTTCGCGCGCACGGCGGCCCACCGCCGCATGGCGCACAGCAAGGCCGAACTCCGCGAACGCTGGCAGCGCCGCCACGAACCGAGCCCCGTCGACTGTCGCCTGGCCCCCGTCGAGCTCCCGGTGGAGGCACCGCAGGAGAAGCTCCCGAACTAGCGTCCTCGAAGGGCGGCCCTCAAGTTCTCCGCCGGGCACGGACGCGCGTTCCGCCGCGGACGCCGGTCAGCCCAAGGCCACGAACGGTCAGTCGAAGGCCGCGACGGTCGGTCGAGGGCCGCGAACGGGTCAGTCGAGGGCCGAGAGCTGGTCGGCGAACCAGCGCTGGGGCGGGAGCGCGGTCGCCGCGGACACGAGCCGGGCGCAGCGCTCGGCCCGCTGGTCGCGGGGCATCAGCAAGCCCTGGTGCAGCGCCTCCGCGGTCTGGGACACATCGAACGGGTTCACCACGAGCGCGTCCTCCGACAGCTCCGCCGCGGCGCCCGCCTCGCGCGACAGCACCAGCGCGCAGCCCCGCTCGGACAGGACGGGCCCCTCCTTCGCGACGAGGTTCATCCCGTCCCGGATCGGGTTCACCAGCAGCACGTCCGCGAGCCCGTACGCGGCGAGCGACCTCGGGTAGTCGTCGTTGACCTGAAGGATCAGCGGCTCCCACGTCGCGGTGCCGAACTCCTCGGTGATCTGCTTCGCCATCCGCTGCACGGCCGCCGTGTACTCCCGGTACTCGGGCAGGTCGTAACGCGACGGGTAGGCGAACGCGAGGTGCACCACGCGTCCGCGCCACTCCGGATGGTTGGTGAGCATCTCCCGGTACGCGGCCAGCCCCCGCACGATGTTCTTCGACAGCTCGGTCCGGTCGACCCGGACGATGAGCTGCCGGTCGCCCACCTGTTCGCGCAGCGCGCGCGCCCGCTCCGCCACGTCCTGCTGGGCCGCCCGCTCCCGCAGCGCCGCTCCGTCCACGCCGAGACCGTGGACGCCCACGCGCGTCGTGTGCCCCGCGCATGTGACGGTGCGGGCGGCGCGGTCGACGCGCGCGCCGAGCACCACCTCGCAGCAGTCGAGGAACGCCGAGGCCCAGCGCTCGGTGAGGAACCCGGCGTGGTCCGCGCCGAGGATGCCCTGGAGGACCTGCGCGCCGATGTCGTCCGAAAGCAGCCGGAAGTACTCCGGCGGAGCCCACGGCGTGTGCGAGAAGTGCACGATCCTCAGGTCGGGACGCCGGTCTCGCAGCATCCGCGGCGCCAGCGACAGGTGGTAGTCCTGGATCGCCGCCTTCGCGCCCGGCGCCGCGTCCCGCGCCAGCGCGTCGGCGAACGCCGCGTTGTACGCCTCGTAGGACTGCCAGTCGCGCCGCGCGCGCGCATCGAAGTGCGGACTGCGCGGGGTGTCGTACAGCAGGTGGTGGACGAACCACAGCGTCGAGTTCGCGACCGCGTTGTACGCCCGGTGGAACGTCGCCGCCGGGATGTCGAGCATCCGGACGGCCGCGCCGCCCGTGTCGTGCCCCGCGAGGTCGATCCGCCCGTCCGGAGCGCGCCGCGCCGCCGTCCGGTCCGCCTCACCGAGGCTCGCGCACACCCACAGCACGTCCTGCCCGGACGCGACGCCGGCGAGGCCGGACACGAGCCCGCCGCCTCCCCGCCGCATCTCCAGCGCGCCGTCGTCGGACAGCGAGAACGAAACGGGCCCGCGGTTCGACGCCACCACCACTTGGCTCATACGGGAAGGGTCTCAGTTGTGACGGGGGTGCTTCAAAGTGGCCCGGGGGGAACACTTCGGGGCCGTTCGACAGGCAGGCATCTGTACCGAAAGCACTGCGGTTAGGGGGATTTGCCCCGGGTACCCGGACGGAATGAGTCGGGCCGAGACGACCAAGACCGTCCTCGTCGCAGGGGCGGCGAACCTCATCCTCGCCATCGCCAAGCTGATCGCCGGGATGCTCGCCGGATCGAGCGCGATGCTCGCCGAAGGCGCGCACTCCGTAGCCGACACCCTCAACCAGGGGTTCCTGTTCACCTCGCTGAGGCGCAGCGCCCGCCCGCCCGACCGCCGCCACCCGTTCGGCTACGGCAACGAGCGCTACTTCTGGTCGCTGCTCGCCGCGTTCGGCATCTTCGTCGCCGGCGGCGGCTTCTCCATCTTCGAGGGCGTCCTCACGATGAGCGGCCACGGCGGCTCCGAAGGCGACGTGTGGCTCGCCTACGGCGTCCTCGCCCTCGGCGCGGTGCTGGAGGGGACGTCCTGGGTCCGCGCGTTCACGCAGGCGCGCCGCGAGACCCGCGAGAACGGCCGCGACATCGTCGACCACGTCCGCCGGTCGCCCGACGTCACCTTCAAGGCCGCGCTGTTCGAGGACACCGCCGCCATGATCGGCCTCGCGTTCGCCGCCGCCGGGCTCGTCCTGCGGCAGCTCACCGGCTCGGAGTTCTGGGACGGCCTCGCGTCCGTCCTGATCGGCCTGCTGCTCGTCGCCGTCGCGTTCGTGCTCGGCCGCGACAGCATGGGCCTGATCATCGGCCAGGCCGCCGACCCGGCCGCGCAGCGCGAGATCCGCGCCGAGATCGCCGCGGCGCCCGGCGTCACCGGCGTCGACGAGCTGCTCACCATGCACTTCGGCCCGGACGAGCTGCTCGTCGCCGCCCGGGTCAACTTCTCCGACGCCATCAGCGCCGACCAGGCCGAGGACGTCGCCGGCGAGATCGACCGCCGGCTGAAGGAGCGCGTCCCGATCGTCCGGCACGTCTTCCTCGACCCCACCCAGCGCGCGCCCGCCCGGCCCGTCGCCGACGAGCCCGCGTGATCAAGACCACCCCCGGGGTAACGTCTCACTGGGCGGACCCACCTGTCCGCCCTCCGGTCACGTCATGTAAAGTTCGCATACGAGCTCAAAGCGCTCGTTCTCTACTAGCGCTTGACTTCGATAACTGAATACCGCTCATCCAGAGGGGTGCAGGAAGCGCAGTGGCCGACGGGCCGGTCTTCCAGCTCAGCCCCCCTGACAACTGAATACCGCTCATCCAGAGGGGTGGAGGGACCGGCCCTGTGAAGCCCCGGCAACCACCCGGCTGAGGCGCACTCGCGATCCTGCGAGGCCGGCCGGGAGATGGTGCCAACTCCGGCCTGCGACCAAGGTGGCGCAGGGAAGATGGGGAGAAAGGCCTCGCCCTCATGGCACTTACGCCTGCCACTGACCTCGGACCCGCTACCGCCCTCGTCTGCCGCGAATGCGGCTCGAAGCGCGATCTCGGCCCCTTCTACGCGTGCGAGGAGTGTTTCGGCCCGCTGGAGATCGCCTACGACTTCGGCGGGATCACCCGGGCCGACATCGAGTCCGGTCCGCGCAACATCTGGCGCTACCGCGGGCTGCTGCCCGTCCCGTCGACCGTCGCCGACACCCCGAACACCGAGCCCGGCCTGACCCGGCTCGTCCGCGCCGACAACCTCGCCGAGAGCATCGGCCTGCAGCGCCTGTGGGTGAAGGACGACAGCGGCAACCCGACCCACTCCTTCAAGGACCGCGTCGTCGCGGTGGCGCTCGCCGCCGCCCGCGAGCTCGGCTTCAAGGTGCTGGCGTGCCCGTCCACCGGCAACCTCGCCAACGCGGTCGCCGCCGCCGCGGCCCGCGCCGGGATCCGCAGCGCCGTGTTCGTCCCGTCGAACCTCGAGTCCCAGAAGATCATCACGACGGCCGTGTACGGCGGGACGTTCGTCACCGTCGACGGCAACTACGACGACGTGAACCGGCTCGCGTCCGAGATCGCCGGTGAGCAGGACGACTGGGCGTTCGTCAACGTCAACGTCCGCCCGTACTACGCCGAGGGCTCCAAGACGCTCGGCTACGAGATCGCCGAGCAGCTCGGCTGGCGGCTGCCCGACCAGATCGTGGTGCCGGTCGCGTCCGGCTCCCAGCTCACCAAGATCGACAAGGCGTTCCAGGAGCTGATCAAGCTGGGCCTGGTCGAGGACAAGCCGTACCGCGTGTTCGGCGCCCAGGCCGCCGGCTGCGACCCGGTGTCCGCCGCGTTCAAGGCGGGCCACGACGTCGTCCGCCCGGTCAAGCCCGACACCATCGCCAAGTCGCTGGCCATCGGCAACCCGGCCGACGGTCCCTACGTGCTGGACGTGGCGCGCCGCACCGGCGGCGCCGTCGAGGACGTCACCGACGAGCAGGTCGTCGAGGGCATCCGGCTGCTCGCCCGCACCGAGGGCATCTTCGGCGAGACCGCCGGCGGCGTCACCGTCGGCTGCCTGCGCAAGCTCGTCGACGCCGGCACCCTCGACCCGGCCGCCGAGACCGTGATCATCAACTCCGGGGACGGGCTGAAGACGCTGGACGCCGTCGCGCCCGTCGCCAAGCCCAGCGCCAACATCGCCCCGACGCTGGAGGCGTTCCGCGCCGCCGGCCTCGCCTGAGAACGAGAAGGAGCCAGCACATGAGCAGCGTGTCCGTCCGCATCCCGACGATCCTGCGGACCTACACCGGCGGCGAGGCGGAAGTGAAGGCGGAGGGCGCGACCCTGCGCGCCGTGGTCGCCGACCTGGAGGCCAGCTACACCGGGATCGCGGCCCGCATCCTGGACGACGCCGGCAAGATCCGCCGGTTCGTCAACGTCTACGTCGGCGACGAGGACGTCCGGTTCGCCGACGGCCTCGACACCGCGACCCCCGCGGGCAGCCAGATCTCGATCATCCCCGCGGTCGCGGGCGGCTGACCGCCACCGGCCATCCGGCCGCCGTCCCCGAGCGCCGTCGCGGCCGCCGGGCGGGGTCGACTCCGATCATGCCGGGGTCGACCCCACCCGCGGCGCGGCGCCGCGGAGGCCGCGACGTCTTCGTCCACCATTCGGCGATCCGGATGGACGGCTACCGCACCCTCGAACAGGGCCGGCGCGTCGAGTTCGAGATCACCCAGAGCGACCGCGGCCCTCAAGCCGACGCCGTCCGCCCCCACTGACCCGCCCGGCCTGTTCGTGCCGGAGACATGGGGATACGATCAAGGTCGGCTTTCGGTACCCGGACCGCTGTCCCGCCCCAGTGATCCATGACGCAGGGGTGAGGCTCATGGAACGGTCGATGGCGTGGCAGGGCGGACCCGATGTTCCGTCCACGACCTGGCGCGGCGGGGCCAACGTCCCGTCCATGACGTTCGGGCGGTTGAACGCCACCTGGCCATTGGCCTCGCTGAGGCTGAGCCATTCCGGAATCGTCCTGACCGCCGTTCGCAAGCGGTTTCACCTGACCGCGGCCGACGTGGTGGCGGCCTTTCCCTGCTCGAGCTCGCCGCTCAGCAAAGGGATCGGCATCGAAACCCGCGACGGCCGGGTACTGGTCTTCTGGACCTCCGAGGCCTCCGCCGTCCTTCCCGCGCTGCAGGCCGCGGGCTTCCCGGTCTCGCCCGCACCGCGCAACGCCTTCCAGGAGATCCGCGCCGCTCGCCGGCGCGTCGCCCCGGCCGGCTCGGCGAGACGCCGGCTCGCCTTGCGCGGAGTCCTCCTCTCGGCCGGGCTCCTCTGCATCGTGCTCCTGAAGCCGATCCTGCTGCCGGACTACTCCTGGACCATGCTCGTCTTCGCCCTGCTGGCCTTCGCCGTCCTCAACGGTCTGCTCTACCTGCGACGGAAGTGACCCGCCCTCCCGCCCACAACATGACGGCCTTGCCCCCTCCACCCAAGGCCGAGCTTTTCGTGAACAGTGGGGCACGGACCGGCACAGCAGGGCGCAACATGACATGTCCGGCGAATCGCTGGAGTACCGCGGCGCAGGTCAGAGCCCTTCCGGGCGGCCCGGCGAAGACGAGTGCGGCGAGGCTGTGCGGCGCTTGCACTCGGCAGGGTAGAGTGCTAAAAAACGGTTGGCACTCTACTGTGGAGAGTGACAGCTTCACAGTCTGGGTCGGGGCGACGAGGCCCCAGTCCGGTGGCGGAATGGCAGCCGCCGGGCACGGGGCCGTCCGTCGCGGGCGTCGGCTCGATCCTTTAAGCCACCTTGTTCCGGGAGGACTAGGAGCCTATGGCTGCAAAGATGATCGCGTTCGACGAGGAGGCCCGGCGCGGCCTCGAGCGCGGCATGAACCAGCTCGCCGACGCCGTGAAGGTGACCCTCGGTCCCAAGGGCCGCAACGTCGTGCTGGAGAAGAAGTGGGGCGCCCCCACGATCACCAACGACGGTGTGTCGATCGCCAAGGAGATCGAGCTCGAGGACGCCTGGGAGAAGATCGGCGCCGAGCTCGTCAAGGAAGTGGCGAAGAAGACCGACGACGTAGCCGGTGACGGCACGACGACGGCGACCGTGCTGGCCCAGGCGCTGGTCCGCGAGGGCCTGCGCAACGTGGCCGCCGGCGCCAACCCGATGTCGCTGAAGCGCGGCATCGAGGCCGCGGTCGAGCGGGTCAGCGAGGAGCTGTCCAAGCTGGCCAAGGACGTGGAGACCAAGGAGCAGATCGCCTCCACGGCGTCCATCTCCGCGGGCGACCCGCAGATCGGCGAGATGATCGCCGAGGCGATGGACAAGGTCGGCAAGGAAGGCGTCATCACGGTCGAGGAGAGCCAGACCTTCGGTCTGGAGCTCGAGCTGACCGAGGGCATGCGCTTCGACAAGGGCTACATCTCGCACTACTTCGTGACCGACCCCGAGCGGATGGAGGCGGTCCTCGAGGACCCGTACATCCTGATCGTTCAGGGCAAGGCGTCGGCCAACAAGGACCTGCTGCCCGTCCTCGAGGGCGTCATGCAGTCCGGCAAGCCGCTGCTGATCATCGCGGAGGACGTCGAGGGCGAGGCCCTGGCGACCCTGGTCGTCAACAAGATCCGCGGCATCTTCAAGTCCGTGGCCGTGAAGGCCCCGGGCTTCGGCGACCGCCGCAAGGCCATGCTCGGCGACATCGCCACGCTGACCGGCGGCCAGGTCATCAGCGAGGACGTGGGTCTCAAGCTGGAGAACACCACGACCGACATGCTGGGCCGCGCCCGCAAGGTCGTCATCACCAAGGACGAGACCACCATCGTGGACGGCGCCGGTGACGCCAACGAGATCGCGGGCCGGGTCAACCAGATCCGCACCGAGATCGACAACACCGACTCCGACTACGACCGCGAGAAGCTCCAGGAGCGCCTGGCCAAGCTCGCGGGCGGTGTCGCGGTCATCAAGGCCGGCGCCGCGACGGAGGTCGAGCTCAAGGAGCGCAAGCACCGCATCGAGGACGCCGTCCGCAACGCGAAGGCCGCGGTCGAGGAGGGCATCGTCCCCGGCGGTGGCGTCGCGCTGCTGCAGGCCGGCACCAAGGCGTTCGACAAGCTGGAGCTCGCGGGCGACGAGGCCACCGGTGCCAACATCGTCAAGCGCGCTCTGGAGGAGCCGCTGAAGCAGATCGCCGTGAACGCCGGCCTCGAGGGCGGCGTCGTGGTGGAGAAGGTCCGCAACCTGACCCCGGGTGAGGGCCTGAACGCCGCGTCCGGCGAGTACGTCAACATGTTCGACTCCGGGATCCTCGACCCGGCCAAGGTGACCCGGTCCGCGCTGCAGAACGCCTCGTCGATCGCCGCGCTGTTCCTGACCACCGAGGCCGTCATCGCCGAGAAGCCCGAGAAGAACCCGGCCCCGGCGGGCGGCATGCCCGACGCCGGCGGCATGGACTTCTGATCGAGCCCATGACCCGGACGATCGGGACCGGCTGACCGTACCGGCGGCCTCACGATCGTGTGGTGACCCAAGGGGCGGTTCCTTCGGGAACCGCCCCTTTCGGCGTCTTCGAACGCGACCTCATGGACTTCGAAGGCGGTCTCAAGGACGCGGCCGGTTCGGGAACGTCGGGAACGCGGGGGCCGCCGCCGGCCGTTCCAACAGCGGGTGCGGTCTCCCGGCCGACAGGAGATGCTTTCCGCGCGGAACCGGACGGAGGGCGGGTGTGCAGGTGAGCGGCCTCGTCCCGGCGCCCGCCCGTGCGGACCGTCCCGGACGGCTTCCCCTGAGGGGCCGGTGTTGGCAGTATCGCCGCTTGGACGGCGCGTCCCGCATGCGCCGCCCGACGGACTCGGCGGACGGCCCGCGCGAGCGGCCGATGAGGCAGGAGAACGCGTGAGCGAAGTGTTCAGCTCCCCGGTGCTCAAGGTGGAACAGCCGCGCAGGGGCCCGTTCGCCAAATCGCGATACCGGGTCCTCGACGGCGACGGCACGGTCCTGGCCGTCGCCGGCGAGACGGGCGAGAAGGGGCGCGCGGAGACGCTGCGGACGCTCTTCCCCGGCAAGTCCGACCTCGACGCCCACGTGGTGCTGCTGACCACCCCGAGCGGCGAGCCGCTCTTCGTGGTGGACAAGCGGCGGGGGCGCGAGCTGACGGAGGTCCACGGCTCCGAGGGAGAACTCGTCGGCTCGTTCATCACCGAGCGCGTCGGCCGCCGGTACGTCCTGCGGGACGCGGAGGGCGGCAGGCTCGGCACGATCTCGGTGGACCTGCCGCGCAACAACTTCGAGGTGATGGACACCGACGGCGGGAAGGTGGCGCACGTCCGTAAGAAGTGGGCGGGCCTCGCCACGCACCTGCTGACCACGGCGGACAAGTACGACGTCGAGATCTTCGACCCGGTCCGGGAGCCGCTGCGCACGATGGCGGTGATGACGGCGATCGTCATGGACCTGAACCTGCACGAGTCGAAGGACATCACCTGACCTGACCGGCGTCCACACGCAACTCCCGCTCGCACGGATGTGCACGCGGACGTGCACGCGGACGCGTCGTGGCCTGCTCAGGTGACCGTCGCCAGCGGACGGAGCCGGCCGGGCCGACGGCACACCGTGGCCCGGCCGGGCCTTCTCGCGGGGCGTCGGCAAAGAATTTTTCTGCCGGACGGAACGACTGGAATGCCCCTTTCGGCGCGGGCGTTCCATGACAAACCTCAAGGTCAGAGGGGTGGGGTCGGGGGCGCCCGCGCCTGAGACGTCCGAACCGTCCCCGCCGGTTGCCGCGAGCCGGTTTGACGTCGTCGGTCGGTGGGCATACTGTTCACTTCGCCCCACAGGGGAGCGGGACGCCGGAAGGCGGCCGGCCCGATGGGGAAACCACCACTCAGCAGCCGACGCGGCTTCGCCGTGTCAGCCGTGCGGTGATGGCATCGGTAAGGGCCGATTTTGCAAATCGCGCCGGATCTGATGAAATGGCAACACCGCCCG